>CBINKF010000223.1:0-5712 GCA_966251115.1 uncultured Cellvibrio sp. | reverse complement strand
CAGGCTGTATAAATCCGAGCGGCCATCCACCTGCTTGCCCTTGGTTTGCTCGGGGCTCATGTAGTGGGGGGTGCCCACTACTGTGCCCACATGGGTCATGCGCGAATTAACCGCCAGGCCACGGGCGACACCAAAGTCGGAGAGCACGGCCGAGTTGTCGGCGCGGAAGAGGATATTCTCGGGTTTTATGTCGCGGTGGACATAGCCTTTTTCGTGGGCGTGATCCAGGGCGCTGGCAATTTCGCGGGTGATGCGCAGGGCTTCTTCGGCGCTGATGCCTTTTTGCATTTTGTCGTGGACTGAGCCGTTGGGCAGGTAGTCCATGGCGATGTAGTTAAAGTCGTCGTGACGCCCAATGTCATAAATTGACACAATATTGGGGTGCGACAGCTGGCCGACGATATTGGCTTCGCGCTGAAAGCGCTCGCTAAAGGCCGGGTCGCTGTTGAAATGCGGGTTCATTACTTTGAGGGCAACCACGCGCCCCACGCTGATTTGAATCGCGAGGTAGACGCTGGACATGCCGCCCTGGGCAATTTTCCGAATGACTCTGTATCCGGGAATCTGTAATGCCATTTTTCCTATCTATTTCGAAAAATCGAACCTAAAAGGCCAATACGTAGTAAAGCAGCGCCAGGAGTGAAGCCAGGGCGCTGCCAAATATCCAGGCATCCAGCCGTTTTTTACCGGTGAGGTAGGGCACCCATTGGCCTAGCTGGTGCCACCAGGGTGCCGGTTGCAGGGGCGACTCTACAATTTGCAGGGTGATATTGTCGCGCCCGCCTCCGGTCAGTGCTGCGTGTAGCAGTTGATCTACCGCCGCCACCGAGTTATCCGCCTGAAACAAGATCTGTGCCATGGTCATGTCGCTCACCTCGTCGGTGAGGCCGTCACTGCACATGAGTATCCACTGATTCTCTTCCCACTGACGCTCCACCAGGCCTACCTTAACTCGCGCTAGCTCCTGCATGACCAGGCACTGGGTGATGATCTTTTTTTCGGGATGGGTCTCCGCCTCTTCGGGGCTGATAACGCCGCGCTCCACCAGCATTTGCACGTAGGAGTGGTCGATGCTGAGTTGCTCCAGGCGCCCGCCCTCGGGCGATGGCGTCCACAAATAGGCGCGGCTGTCGCCCACCCAGGCGAGCTGGAATTTCCCGCCGATGGATTTGAGTGCACCAGGGTGGAGCCCATACCGGGCGCGCCTATGCCGCGCGCGGCGGAGTCGAGAATTGCCTGGTGCGCAGACTGTATAGCCAGGTCCAGGGGGGAGTTGGGGTTTTTGCGCATCACCTCGGCGAGGGTGTCGCGCACTATGGCGCTGGCGACTTCGCCCGCCTCGTGGCCACCCATGCCATCGGCCACCAGCCATAAACCCAATTCGGGAGCACTGAGGAAACAATCCTCGTTGTTGTCGCGCACAAGGCCCGGGTGGGTGGCGGCGCTGTACTCCAGTGGGTGTGTGGTCATAGAAACGCGTCAATGCTGTAGATGTCTGTTAGCGGGGTATTTTCCCTTGTCGGCACAGCGCTGTCAGTGAACTGATCGGCGCTTGAATTCCCCCTGTAAGGGGGCCGCATCAGGGGGCGGATAAAAACGCCCTGTCTAACGGTTATAACGACCAATACTAGTTGAACTAATCGCAGAACACCAAGAGGTTATTAGGGCCTAGAAGGCCCTAATAAATGGTCGCGCAATCCTTAAAGCGTTTGAATTTCCAGCCCCAGGGCCTGGGCTGCCTCTCTGTTGCCAGCGTGGGTAACCAGGGCGATGCTGGCTTTTTCGGGAATCAGGTAGGTTGCGGCGACGCGCTTTAAATCCGCGAGGGTGACGGCGACTACGCGATTGCGGAACAGCTCGCGCTTTTCGCGGGTGCGGCCAAACAGTTCCGCCTGGTAGGTGGACTTGGCTTCGCCCGCCGGTGAGCCGGGTTTGTCGATACTGCCGATCACCCCCAGGATGGCCTCTTCCAGTGCCTGCGGCTGGTGATCCGTCTCGGCCAGCCACTGCAGTGCAGCATCAAAGTCGCTGAGGGTTTCTGTTAAACGCGGGTCGCGGTAGGAGTAAAAACGGAAGGCCGCCGAGTTGTTGTCCTGGCTGGCGCCGCCGCCATAGGCGCCACCCTGCTCGCGCACGGCGCGGTGCAAAAAACCGTTGCGCAAAAATCCGCCCAGTACTGTAAGTGCTGCCGCGTCCGGGTGATCCATGGGCACACTGGGGTAGGCCTTGGCGCAAAAGTTAACCTGGGTGTTGGTAAGCCAGGCCTGGCGCACCTGGGCACTGACTGGCTCCAGGCTAAAAGCTTTAAAACCGCTGTTGGCTGCCGCGGCTGGCCAAAAGCTGGCGAGTTGGTCACGGTAGCTGTCCAGTTGCTCGTCTTCGCCCACAATGACAAATTGCACTGGCGCTGCCAGCACCAACTGGTGAATTTGCGCCAATTGCGCGGCAAATTTCGCCAGTTCGTCTTTGTCTTCCAGGCGCGTGTCCAGGGCTTTTACTTGGGCGATACCTGCAAGGCCACCCAGCTCGTGGGCGATTTTGGCGGCGGGGCTCATGCCGGCGCAGGCGGCGGTCATGGCCAGGCTGTGGCCACTGCCGGTCACGCTCTGCTCGCGGCGGGCGCGGTTTTGGCTGATGAGTTCGTGGATGCGGTCCAGCTCATCAAAGCGTACCGAGTCCAGGGTGGCTTTCATCAGCTCGTTCATTGCCCGGCTATTACGGGTCAGGGCTTTGGACGAAAGCGTCAAGTAGGCATCTATCGCCTGCACATTGTCACCCGCGCCGCGAATACTGCTGAAGGCGTGGATCGAGCCCACCACCTCAGCCTGCCAGCGCTGGGTATCCAAATAATCTTTGTCGCCCACGCCCAGCTCAGTCAGGCAGATGCCGTAATAGGGCAGCAGCTCCAGTTGTGCCTGGGTTAACGCCGGCAATTTGCAGGTGATCTGCTGGTAAACCAGGCCGTTGGTGCCTGCCGCATAGCGGCGCAGCGGATAGCCGTTAAGGGTTTCGTGGCTGCCGCCGGTGTAGTGCAGTTGCGGCGGAATATCCTCAATGCCCACTTTGGGCAGAATGGACTCGTCGTCCACCTGCAGCTGGCGTGCCTGCAGGGCTTTGGCGCGCGCCACTATGGCGAGTTTTTCATCCTCACTCAGCTTGGCTTTGATATCGGCCAGGCGCGCCGCTTCGGCGGCCTGGGCGCGGCTCGCCATCTGGGTATCCGGGCGCAGCGTGAGGCGCACGCGGTGGGGGTTGTCGAGCAGCCAGGTGCGTACGGCTTGCTGGATAAAATCCGGCTGCTGGATTTTTTCGCGCAGCTTGCGCAGGGCGTTGTCCAGGTCCAACTGGGCCACCGGGTCGCCGCGATGGGTGGCGGCGGTAAGCGCGTGCAGAATGATCTGCAAACCATAGGGATAGCCGTCGCCGCCCACTTCGCGCTGCGACAGTTCCAACTGGTGCAGCGATGCTTCCAGCAATTCGTGGGGTACGCCATCATCGGCGAGTTTTTGCAGGGTATCCAGAATCAACGCTTCCACTTTGGTTACGTCTTCCAGGGCGCAGCCTTCCAAACCACAGACAAAGGCCATTTCGCGCGAGGAGTCATCCAGGCCGCAAAGGGGCGAGGGCGCCAGGCCTAAATCGCTGGTTTCCAAGGCTTGCGACAGTGGCGAGGCGCTGTTGTCGAGCAGGATATTTGACAATAGCTGGGCTTCCAGGGCCTCTTCCAGATTAGTGGTTTTGCCCAGCAGCCAGGCCAGAACTACGTGAGTTTTATGATCGAGGTCTTCGTTGGCTTCCGCTGGGTAGGCCTCCTCTACATTAACCGGCGCGTGGTAGCGCTTCTCGTCGGGCACGCGGATTTCTTCGTCCAATTTTTGAAATTTGCCCAGCGCCTGGGCTTCAAATTTGGCTTGCAGTTCCGCGGCGGGAATATCGCCATAGGTCATGAAGATGGCATTGCTGGGGTGATAGTGCGTGCGATAAAAATCCTTCAGCTCCTGATAGCTGAGGTCGGGAATATGCTCCGGCTCGCCACCCGAGTTGTAGTGGTAGGTGGTGCTGGGGTAGAGGTATTTACACAGGGTGTGCCACAGCTGGGAGCCGACCGAGCTCATGGCGCCTTTCATTTCGTTAAACACCACGCCTTTGTAGACCAGCTCCGAGTTGGGGTTCTCCGGCTCCACGAATTCAACGCGGTGGCCCTCCTGGGCAAAATCCAGTTCATCCAGGCGCGAGAAAAATACCGCATCCAGGTAAACATCCAGCAGGTTGTAGTAGTCCTTGCGGTTTTGGCTGGCGAAGGGGTAGGCGGTCCAGTCGGAGCTGGTAAAGGCGTTCATAAAGGTGTTGAGCGAGCGGCGCACCATCATAAAGAAGGGGTCGCGCACCGGATATTTTTGACTGCCGCAGAGGGCGGTGTGCTCAAGGATGTGAGCGACGCCGGTGGAGTCGTGAGGCACAGTGCGCAGTGCCACCAGGAACACGTTTTCGTTGTTATCCGCTGCCAGGTGAATGTGCTGAGCGCCTGTGACCTTGTGGCGATACTCTTCCAGGGTGAGTTTTAAGGTATCCAGGGGTTGGCGGCGAATCAATTCAAAAGCGGCGTGAGTCATAAGGCTTGAGTGTCCTGAGTTGGAGGCCCGGCGAGTAACTCTATGGCGAGTTCAAATGGGGCAGATAGTGTGCGACTTGCTCAACAAAACGACTAAATGCAGCGAGCAGCGGCTGATAGTCGGTTATTGGGTCCAGCTGTTGTAGAGCGTAACAACTTGCCTCCAGGGTTGAAAGTTGAAAATCACTATGCGCTTTGCGAATTCGGTAAATGGATGCGGGTGGATTTTCCAATGCCAGGCGCGGCAGCTGTTGTAATACGGGATTGAGGTAGAGCAGTTTGCGGCTTTTGCGCCAGGTGGCATCCAGTACAATCAAACGCAACTGAGTCGGGACAATGTGGCTGAGGTGGGGCAGTGGGGCGGGCGAAAGCAGACCGAGGGCTTTTTCTTCGGGCGTATCCGGGTAGAGCAGCAAAGGTTGTTTATCGTCGCCAAAGCAGGTTTGCTGTAATTGCTGTTGATCAAAGCATTCGCCCACCAGCAGCTGAGTTTTTTTTGTACTTAGGGCGAGAAGTCGCGCAGAGTTTTTAGCGTTGTTGACTTCCTCCGGGTGCTGCACAATAACCAGCTCAATCGGGTTGTCGATACTGGCTGCCAGGGCGCAAATGCAGGTTTTTAGTGGACGCAAACAGCGGTTGCAAACAGGGCGTTTGCTGTTCATGGGGTTTCGCCCAAGCTGACATTGAAAAATGGAATTTGCTGGCTCTCGGCTTGCTGTGCCAGCAGCTTCTGACTCGCTTGGTTTTGGCTGGCAATCAGCGCGAGTTTGTTGGTGCGGCTGAGTTTTTTTAGCGCGGCTTCGCGCTGGCTCGCCAGGCTGCGGTTTTCCGCCAGCTCTAAGAGCGCGAATTGTTTGGGCGCGCGCCCGCGAAAAAATTTGGCGCCGGCTTTACCGCTGCTGTGTTCGCGCCAGCGGCGCACTGGGTTGGTGGTGATGCCGGTGTAAAGGCTGTCATCATCTGCGCGAATTATGTACACAAACCAGTGGCTCATTGTGGTTGGCTAATTGAAGGTGGTCGGCTAATTATTAAAGGTGGCTGGCTAATTGATTAATTCATTAAAACTTAAAGTAAATTTCTCTCCATGGCAAAACAATCTT
>CBINKF010000222.1:0-5712 GCA_966251115.1 uncultured Cellvibrio sp. | reverse complement strand
AGTGCAACAGCCCAGTCCCTCAGCCAATCATCCACCCAACAGGCGGCGAGCATCGAAGAGACCAGCGCTTCCATGGAGCAAATCGCCGCATCCATCGCACAAAATAATGATAACGCCAAGGTCACTGATAACATCGCCAGCAAAAGTGCCCAGGAGGCCAGCGAGGGAGGTAAAGCCGTTGGCAATACCGTTGCCGCCATGCGCCAGATTGCCGAAAAAATCAGAGTGATTGACGACATAGCCTATCAAACCAACCTCTTGGCTTTAAACGCCGCCATTGAGGCCGGTCGCGCCGGTGAGCACGGCAGAGGTTTTTCGGTCGTTGCCAGCGAAGTGCGCAAACTTGCGGGACGCAGTCAAACAGCCGCTAAAGAAATTGGCGAGCTGGCCAACAGTTCGGTGAAGCTGGCGGAAAGCGCGGGTAAACTATTGGGCGAAATGGTACCGGCGATTTCCAAAACCGCCGACCTGGTACAGGAAATTTCTGCCGCTTGCGACGAGCAATCCATGGGCGCGGGCCAAATCAACACTGCTATTTCCCAAATCAGTATCGCCACCCAGCAAAACTCCTCATCGTCGGAGGAGCTTTACGCCACCGCCGAGGATCTCACCAACCAGGCGCTGCAACTGCAAGAGATGATGGGCTATTTTAAATTGTAAGCCCTAACCCAAAATAAAAAACGGCGGGTTAACCCGCCGTTTTTTTATTGCCATTAAAGTTTGCCGTTAAAGAATCCAAACTTCAACGCGTCGGTTAATATGGCGACCCGAATCTGTTTTACTGCTCGCCAGGGGCGCTTCCTCGCCCATTCCCTTAGCCACCAGCGGATAAATACCACGCGAAATCAATTGCGTCTCAACCATCTTGGCGCGGCGCACAGAGAGCTCCATGTTCTGCTCTTTAGTGCCTTCGCTGTCCGAGAAACCAAACAGCTGCACGCGCTTGGGATAATTTTTTTCCATGTATTTTACCAGGCGATCCAGATCGCTCAGCGCTTTGGAATCGAGTTCGTCACTGCCGTCGGTAAAACGGAAGTTAATCGACAAACGCTCCGAACGGCGGGTCAGGTCGCGCATATCCTGCGGATAAAAATTGTGGTCAAAGGGCAAACCGGTTTTGATGTTTTGCGACACCAGACCTATGTCCTCCACGATGCTCTGACCGCGCTCCGAGGCAGTAAATTTTACAAAGTCTTCGGCATTGGCGTTGGTATTGGTTTGCGGCAAATAAAAGTAGAGACGGCGCGCCAAGGGGTAGTCTTCCGTGCTCACGGTAAAGTGAGTGGGCATAATTGCCAGTGAGCCCTTCACCGAGGAAATTGGCATTAACTTGGCGCGACGCACATAGGGCAAGCCGATAAAACCTATGGCACCCGCCTCGTGCGCCACGTCATCGGACAGCTCCGAACTGGACTCCAGGCGCACCGCCGAGCTGGCCAGGTTGGCTTCATGGGGCTCCAGCACAATACTTTTAAAGGTGTCCCAGGTGCCGGATTTTTCATCGCGCGCGTAGAGTTTGATGGCCTGATCGGCGCCACCCAATTGTGACCAGTTGGTGTATTCGCCCGAGAATATTTTCACCAACTGCCCGAGTGTTAATGACGGCAGCGGATTATTGGGGTTGGTAATTATCGCCAGACCATCCAGACCGATAATATTTTCGCTGGACGGTGAGGTCAGGTCGCCATCTTTTTCCAACAGCAGCGAGCGCTCCTGAGCTTTAATCCGACGCGACGCCATACCTATATCAGTCGCACTTTCAGCCAAATCACTAAACGCGGTACTCGAACCATGGGCTTTAATTTCAATAAATTCCACGCGCCCGTTTAATTCACCTTCAACGGTTTTTTCCACCGGGTTGGCGCCCTGCTCGGTGTGGACATTAGTGGCACCTCGGCCCATCAAATAGGCCTCGGCCAAACGCGGTGCCAGCTTTTCACCCACGGTGTTGGAACCGTGCAGGCGAAACAGGGGTTCGGTGGATTTAATCAGTTGGCCAGTGTTACCCGCCTGCGCAGTGGCTGGCGTTTTAATAGCGGATTTGATTTGGGTGTTGGCGATAGTTTTTAACACAAACACCTGACCCGCATCCAAGGGCAAAAATGAGCGGGTTAGATAGCCCCCCAAAAACACCAGCATGGCACAGGCGGCAATAGTCAGATAACTCAGCTTTAAGCCTTTGCGCCCCTTACGCTTCATTTTCATCGGCGTTTCACCGCCATGACTGGTGCGCACCCCGTCTTCCATTTCGCGAATGTCCCACACCAGACGAGTGAGCCTGTCTTCATTTAATTCCAGCGCGCGCTCAAGTAGCTCTGCGCGGTACTCGTCATCCTTTAGCACCATGCCCAGCGGAATATGTACACTAAGCTTAGCTTCACACTCCCTTTTCAAATTCCAAACCTTGTCGACCAAGGCCACATTATAATGGTGGTGCTTGTGGGATTTAGGGGACATATATTTTCTCGCCAGTGAAAAACCTGCGGCACTATAAGAAGCTTTTGTGACAGCCATGTGACCAAATGATGAATAGGCGCTTACATTTCCCTACTTGATGCAATACAAATGTCAATAAACTGCATATCATGAATAAAACTCAAACAATTGTGCCAAACCTTTTCCAGGCGACTCAATTTTGGTTTAGGTTGGGCTGGCTAAGCTTTGGTGGCCCTGCGGGGCAAATCGCGCTTATGCATCGCGAACTGGTGGAAAACAAACGCTGGATTGACGACGCGCATTTTTTGCACGCGCTCAACTACTGCATGTTGTTGCCCGGACCAGAAGCCCAACAGCTGGCGACTTATTTAGGCTGGCTAATGCACGGCACCCGCGGCGGTGTTATCGCCGGCGCGCTGTTTATTTTACCGGCAGTATTTATTCTGCTGCTGCTCTCCTGGGTTTACGTTATTTTTGGCCAGCAGGCATGGATGCTCGGACTCTTCGCCGGGTTAAAACCGGCGGTCGCCGCGCTGATTATTTTTGCTTGCGTGCGGCTGGCCAAACGCAGCCTGCAACACCGCTGGATGCAGTTAGTCAGCCTCGGTGCCTTTGTCGCCCTGGCAGCCTTTAACCTGCCCTTCCCCTGGATAATTGCCAGCGCCGGCGCCATAGGTTGGGTTGTGTTTCAGCGCCAGCAGCGGCACCTGCCCACCACCAGTGCAGCTCAACACAAAATCCCTTTATCAAAAAACCTGTGGCGAAACTCATTCAGGGTTTTTGCGCTGGGGCTGGTGCTCTGGCTGGTGCCCTTTGGCCTGTTGTGGTCCAGTTTTGGCTGGCCCCAGGGCTTTACCCAAATGGCCTGGTTTTTTACCAGCGCGGCGCTGCTCTGCTTTGGTGGTGCCTACGCTGTTTTGCCCTATGTAATTCAGGGTGCCGTGCAACACTACCAGTGGCTGACACCCGCACAAATGCTTGATGGTTTGGCCCTGGGCGAATCCACCCCGGGGCCACTGATTATGGTGATTAATTTTGTTGCCTTTCTCGGCGCCTATCAGCATGGTTTTTTGGGCGAGCAGCAAAAGCTGGCGGCGGGAATCAGCGCTTCGCTGCTGGTGACCTGGTTTAGCTTTTTACCGTCGTTTATTTTTATTTTGGCCGGTGCGCCAATCGTCGAAGCCACGCGCAACAATCAGCGCTGGCAGGCACCGCTCAGCGCCATTACCGCTGCGGTGGTGGGCGTAATCGCCAACCTGGCGCTGTTTTTTGTCTATCACTGTCTATGGCCAGAGGGGATAGATTGGAATCATTGGCAAAGCGCCGTGAAAGCAATCAACCTGCAGGCGCTGGGTGTTTTATGCCTGGCATTATTTTTATTTGCAGGCAAGCGCCCGGGCCTGGTGCCCAGCCTCGCCCTGTGCGCACTCTTGGGTTTAGGCTTGAGTGTGATTGCGTCCCAGTAAAAAAATAGCCGGCGCAAGGCCGGCTATTTTGTGAGGGTGCGCAGGTGGATTAATCGTCTTCGTCCGGCTCTATATCGCCGCAATCGCTGCCCAGCCAATGGCCTTGCATATCGGCTTCGACCACATGGGGTTTACCTTGAACCAGGCTGTTCATGTGCATATGCCCGCGGTATTCCTTGTCCGAAACCAATTCAAATTCGCCCTCACCATTAACTTTGTCCTCGCCGGTACACACATATTTCATGGTGTATTTGTTTTTTCCCGCTTTCGTCATGGTGCTCTGGCAGTTCTCACCGGCCTTGGGAGTAAAGCCCTTATCGATTTGCGCCTGGGTAATACACTGCTTGATCCTGGCTCCCTCGCGATTTACCTGAACCTTATCGTTTTGCATGCTCATACCATCTTCGGTAATTTTCATGCCCTGCTTGGCCATCATATTTTCCATCATCTTGCGCTGCTCGGGCGGCATTTGCGCCAACCGGCTTTTCATTTCCGCCATGGCTTTTTTCATTTGCTCCGCCTGTTCCTTTTGCAATTGGTCGGCAGAGTCACTCGACAGCTTGCTTTGGTATTCCCACAGGCCGGGTTTGATATCAACTTTAATCGTTTCGGCACCAACGCCTAACGACAACAGCCCGGCACATGCCAAAAGGCTCAACTTGCGCGTAATCTGGTAAGGGTTCATGGTTCAAGGCTCCTTGAGTGTTGAAAAGCAGCTTTCTACGGCTTGGGCCATGAATGATAGCTTAACCGGGCGACAATTAAATGCCTCCAGGCGCGCAAGCGGGATTGGAAGTAGTAGAAAAAACAAAGCCCCAACCGGGGCTTTGTTAAGGTATTGCGGGGTTCAGGAGACGGCTTACTCGCCCAGCAGCTGCTTTACCTGAGGTTCTATGGCGCTGGCCCAGATTTCATAGCCCTGGGCATTGGGATGTAACAGATCCGGCATAATATCGGTGGACAGCTGTCCCTGGGCATCGAGGAACTTGGCGCCTATGTCGGTGTAGAAAACCCGCTTATTGTCGGCATAAGTGGCAATAATTTTGTTGACGCCATCGTTAATATTGCGCAGCAAAGTACCGGGTACATGGTCGCGCGGAAATATGCCCACCAACAGAATTTTAGTATTGGGCAGACGGGTTTTAAGTTCGTCCAGCAGTTTATGAATACCCTTGGCTGTGGTAACCGGATCTTCATGGCGATGACCGGTATTGTTGGTGCCGATCATCATCACCACCAGCTTGGGGCTGATGCCATCCACTTCACCGTGCTGCAAACGCCAGAGCACGTTCTCGGTGCGGTCGCCGCCAAACCCCAGGGCAATGGCATTGCGCTTGCCGTAATATTTTTCCCACACGGGCACGCCACTTTGTTCCCAACCCTGGGTAATCGAGTCACCGATAAACACCAGGTCTATGGGACCGGCTTTAATATCTTTTAACTTTTGCTCGTGACGAGGCAACCACCAGTCAATAGACCACCACTCGTTGAGCATATCGGGTGTGACCGAAACAGTTTTATAGTCTGGACAACTGACTAACGCGAGGTCCTTTTCCGGCTTTTTCAGCCAGCGAACATTAGCAACCTCAACACGGCCAGCACCGCCCGCCTCCAGCGCAAAGGGAGTGTTAACCTGGTTAAATGCATCACCTGCACGCGGAAAGCAGCTCAAGGGAACCTGCAGATGCTGCCATCCTTTGCCCTGAAGCGCCCTGGCCGGCAGGGTGTAGGGCACCTGGCGATCGCAATCGAAAGAGCCGCACTGCATTTTAAAAAAGAGACCGCCTTTGGCGAGTTCATCGACCTTTAA
>CBINKF010000221.1:0-5739 GCA_966251115.1 uncultured Cellvibrio sp. | reverse complement strand
GGACGATAGTGTTAACCGCCACCGGCAACATTGAGGCCAGCTCCCAGGCTGACGTAAAGCAGACCGGGCTCAATGTGACTCACACTGCCAATGTAGGCTTTACCGCCAAGGGCAGTGCCAGCGCCGAAGTCTCCGCCAGCGGCACCACCACCATAAAAGGTGCCATGGTCATGATCAATTAACTGCCCGGAGTTTGCCATGCCCCCTGCCGCCAGAATCACCGACATGCACGCCTGCCCCATGGTCACCGGCGTGGTCCCCCATGTGGGAGGCCCCATCAGCGGCCCCTGTGTCGCCACGGTATTAATTGGCAGCCTACCCGCGGCAACCCTGGGCGACATGTGCGTTTGTGTCGGGCCGCCCGACAGCATTGTTAAAGGTTCGGCAACGGTAATGATCAGCGGCAAGCCAGCGGCGCGCATGGGCGATACCACCGCCCACGGCGGCAATATTTTATTGGGCATGCCCACTGTGATTATTGGCGGCTAGGAGGAGCCATGAGCGACAAAAGTTTTCTTGGCACTGGCTGGAGCTTCCCCCCGCGCTTTAACAGCCAGGGGCTGGTCACCGTGAGCGCGGAAGCCGACATTCGCGAGAGCCTGTTGCTGCTGCTGTCTACCCGCCCCGGTGAAAGGGTGATGCAACCCAATTACGGCTGCGGCCTAAAGGCCCATGTATTCGACAGCCTCGATGAAGGCAGCTACGCCGTCATGCGCAGTCTGATTGAGCAGGCCGTGCTGTTTTTTGAACCCAGGGTGATTCTGGAAAAAATAGACATAGACGACATCAATTATTTGGAGGGCAATATTCAGCTGCAGATTTATTACCGGGTACGCGCGACCAACAACCGCTACAACCTGGTGTACCCCTTTTATTTCAGTGAAGCCAATGCCCTGGTGGGTTAATACCATGAACCACTGGCCGCTAGCGGGAATGTTATGAGTGCCGCCTCAACCAGCACCCAACTTCATGTGCGCGATGGCATGAGCCAGGAGCGCCGCTTTTTAGCGGCGTTTGAGCCAGGTTATTTTGATGTCGACGAACAGCGCTTTGAACAGCTGTTAATGCAAATGCACGACTACAGCCGGCTGGTCGCCCTCCCCGGCGTGGCACTTGATGAGCCATTGTTTGGCGGCGATGAATTGTTGATTATGGCGCAGATACTGGCTTACAACAGCGCCGAACTGGAGCGCCAATTTCAGCAGCGTGTACAGCAATCCCCCCAGGCGAGCGAATGGATCTACAACGACCACCACACGCCCTCCAGCATTGCCGGCCTGGTCGGTCTGATGGATCACTGGCACCACCAGCTGCGCCTGGCCCAAAGTGAAGCCGGCGAACAACTTTACGCGCTGATCGACAGCTTGCGTGAGGGTCTGGCGCGGGATCTGGCCTTTGCTGGTGAGACAAGGCTGCAGGCAAACCAAACGCTGCGCCAGCGGCTGCAGGGTTTTATAGAAGCGCGTACCCGCAACCTGGGCGATGGTGCCATGGATGACAACCACCACTGGGACAATCGCACCTTTTATGCGGCCCTGCTCAAGGCGCTGGATATGATTCAACTCTGCGCACGCGATCAGTTGCCACACTCGCTGCGCAGCCAAAACCACGACCCAGCGCTGGCGCTGCGGGTGGCCTTTGTCCAGCTGTACCAGCGCCTGCAAAAGCGATTAAACCGCTTTACCCTGGAGCTGGTGGATTTTTATTACCGCGATATTCTCCAGGCGCAGTCGCGCCGTGCGCAGGCGGACAGCGTCTTTCTGGTAGTGCACAACAGCCTGCGCGGCAAGCGTTTGCAACTGCCTCAGGGCACCGAATTTGTCGCCGGACTGGACGCCCAAAGTCGCGAAATACTCTATGCCGCCGATGCCGCGCTTGAGGTAAACGACGCACAGGTGGACCAGCTTTACAGCCTGTATTTTCCGCGTTTATCGCTCGGCGAGAGCCAGCGCGTCACGCTCGCCGACGGCTGCTGGCTCAACGCTATTCACCAACCCGCAGATCCCAAAAACACCAAAAGCCCAAGCCCCAAACCACAGCCCTTGCTGGGCGCACCGCGCCATTTTCGCGGCAATTCCGGGCTGGACCCGCAGGCACTGCAGAGCCAGGGGCTGGTGGGCGATGGCCGCAGCAGCGCAAACGCTACCCCGGCACGCCTGGGGTTCGCCTTGGCCAGCCAGGTATTGCTGTTAAGCGAGGGCCAGCGCCAACTCAAACTCGAATTGGTATTTGACACAATTGAGCGCCAGTACTGGACCAAACTAAAAAATATCTTGCGCCTGCTGCCCAATATTAAAGATTCGATCGCCGACGACCAGGCCAAATTTTTTGCCTATTTCGGCAAATTTTTCGAAATCAGCCTGACCACCAGTGACGGCTGGTTCGCCATTAGCGAATACAAGCCCGCCTACAAAGCCACCGACCCCAGTGTGCGCGAGAACGCCCTGCGTCTCGACTTCGATCTCCCGGTTAGCTGCCCGCCCATTACCCCCTACCAGGCGGAGCTGCACGGCGATGCGCTCAGCACCCAGCTGCCGGTACTCAAGGTAACCCTGCGCGAAAACTATCTGCAGTACCCCTACGATGTACTGCGCCATCTGGTAGTGCGCGAAGCCCGAATTCAGGTTGAGGTCAAGGGCTGCAACCAGCTGCTGTTGTACAACAATATTGGCCAGCTCTCCGCCATGTCGCCTTTTGCGCCCTTTGGCCCACTGCCCGACATAGGCTCCTACCTGGTTGTCGGCCATGAAGAAATACGCAGCAAACAACTGACACAACTGAGCCTGGATATTGAATGGGGCGGTTTGCCCAGTCTGCAGGATGGCTTTAAACGCTGGTATCAGGCCTATGCCCAGGAGCGCAACAACGACCAGTTTGTGGTGAGTGCCAGCGCCCTGGCCAACAGCCGCTGGCACCCCGAACCCGGCGCCGCGCGCAGCTCCAGGTTGCCGCTGTTTAGCACGCATCTCAAAAACGGCAGCCCGCAACTCCTGGCGCACCAGCGCATCAACCTCGACAGTGCCATTGCCTATCACCAGCCGCAGGACAAACAGCAGCGCCAGCAACCGCTAAGCTACTCCACCAGCACCCGCAGCGGCCTGTTCCGGTTGACCCTGCAAGGGCCAGAGGGCACCTTTGGGCACCGCGAATACGCGCAATTGCTAGCCGACACCCTGACCCACAACGCGCGGGTAAAATTGCCCAAGTTTATGCGCCAGCTGCCCCAGCCGCCCTACACTCCCGAAATAAACGCCATACGCCTTAATTATTCCGCCCAGGCGATCATTACCCTGGCGGAAGCGGGGCGCGAAGGTGAAGTTCGGGAGCGCGACCAGTTCTTTCATCTCCACCCCCAGGGCTGGGAGGTGGTATCGCCGCTGCGCCATCCACGGACTCACTTGCTGCCGCAGTACCCGGACGCGGGCAATTTGTTTATTGGTATAAATGCCAGCGAACCCCAGGCCCTGAGCCTGTTGTTCCAGCTGTGCGACAACTCGCTGCCCATTCCCACCGAGCTGCTGACCCAGGAATCCGAAACCCAGCGGAAGCCGCAGAATTACGAGCAGGGCCAAAATCCGCTGCTGTCCTGGGCCTACCTCAGCGACAATCAGTGGCTGCCGCTTGAGCCGCGCCAATTGCGCAACGACAGCACGCGCAACTTTATGGCGACCGGTATTCTGGGGCTGGACATGCCCGTCAAGATGACCAAGGACAACAGCGTTATGCCCCCGGGGCGCTATTGGCTAAAGCTTAGCGCCAACCGCGCCCTGCCCTATTTCAGCGAGATACTCTCGGTACACACCCAGGCCGTTCAGGCCAGCTGGCGCAGTGGCGAGCACCCGGCCGCGGCCCAGGCGCGGCAGTTGCCGGCGGAATCCATCAAGCGGTTGCGCCGCACCCAGCCTGGCATTACCGGGGTAACCCAGTTGCGCACCTCCTTTGGCGGCCAGGCGCAGGAGACTCAGGCGCAGTTGCGCCGCCGCCTGAGCGAGCGCCTGCGCCATAAACAGCGCGCGCTCAGCCCCACCGACTATGAAATGCTGATCCTGGAGGCGTTTCCCCAGGTGTATAAGGTCAAGTGCTTTGCCAATATCAATCGCCATTGCGAACCCTGGGCCCAGCCGGGCCAGGTGCTGATTATCCCCATTCCACATCTGAGTGGCGCGGTTGGCGGCGAGGACTATTTCCAGCCCCATTTCGATGGCCACACGATCCAATCGATCCGCGAATTTATTGCGCCACTGGCGCCGCCGCAGATCCGGATCAGCGTGGAAAACCCCTGTTATGAAGAGATACAGGTGCGCTGCTCGGTGGGTTTCAAAAAGGATTGTCACCCAGGGGAGCATCAAAATCGCCTCAACCTGGAGTTGAGCGAATTTCTCTCGCCCTGGAGCCCGAACCATGGCAATCAAGTGCACTTTGGCTGGAGCCTGGGGGAGCAGGAGATCAAATCCTTTATTCATCACCGCGACTATGTCGATTACGTGACCGACTTTTCTCTGCTGCGGGTCGCCACCCAGCGCAACGGCCTCTTCCACCTGGAGGACACAGCCGCCAGCAGTGCACCCGGACGCCAGACCCTGAAGCCCAGCTATCCCTGGACCACCGCGGTGCCGCTCGACCACCACTATTTGTTGCTGCTCGATCAAAACATCCCCATTCAGCCCCTGCCTACCGGCCTGAATGAGATGGAGGTTGGCAGTACTTTCATTATTTCTGGATAGGCAATTCCATGGAAAAGCTTGACCGCACCGCTCTCAAAAACAAATTCAAAAAAGGCCGCATGCCTGCGGAGCAGGATTTCGCCAATCTGATTGACTCCATGGTGAATATCCTTGAGGAGGGCTTTGATCGCAGCGCCTACGACGGACTCAAAATGGCCCAGGCCAGCAACGGCCGCCTGCTGAGTTTTTACCGCAATATCGCGGTGGATCGCCCGCAATGGTTTTTGGCCCTGGGCAGCAGCGATAACAAATTGCATATAGGCACCCCCGCCTATCCCCACGTCCTCAGCCTTTACGCGGGCGAAGGCGAGAGCAGTACCCGCGTGGCCGTGGGCGTAAACAAGGAAAATCCCGAGGCCACCCTGGATGTGAATGGCACTGTCGCCAGCAGCGGCAGACGCGGGCAATTTGGCGAATTACCGGTAGCGGCCGACGGTCAGTGGTATGACATTACCGGTCCCCTTACTGGCTGTGAGGCGCTGGAGATCACTGCCGGGGTCGGTGGTCAGGATGCCGATGGCAAATATGCCCTGCTCCACGCCGTCGCCCTCAATACCTTCAATGGCAAAAGCAGTATCACCCCGCAGGAGGCCTGGTACGGCAACAAATGCAACCGTATCGAGCTGCGCTGGCAAGCTGTCCCTGAACTCGGGCAATTTCACTACAAGCTGCAAATGCGGGTGCAGTGCTCCTATGGCAAGGACATCTGGGTCAAATACCACCTCACCCGTCTCTGGTTCGATGCCCTGATGCTCGACAGCAACCAGCCGCCAGCCTAGGAAGCGACGATGAACGCAAATACGCCCAAAGAAACCAGTGCCCAGCGCGAGCCGCTGCATATTTACCTCAACCTGGCCCAGGCCAACCTGGTGCTGGAGGCGCTGGTAGAGCGCCCCTTCAAAGAGGTGTTTGAACTCATCGGCAAGTTCAACCATCAAATCCAGCCCTTTTACCAGAGCGTGGCCGATGCAGACGCACCCAGCCTGTTTGTGCTGGAGCCAGCGGAGCTGAGCCT
>CBINKF010000220.1:0-5746 GCA_966251115.1 uncultured Cellvibrio sp. | reverse complement strand
AAACCCCGGTTTCGGAGCTCAGAAGTTTATTGAGCATACTTATCTTAAGGTTCGGGCGCTGAAGGAAATGCTTCTTGATGCGGGTTCGAAGGCACTGATCGAAATCGACGGCGGGGTAAACATGGGGAATACGAATATATTGCGCCAGGGTGGGGTGCCCCTCCTTGGTGGTAAATTGCGAAAGGACTCCAAAGGGTTTATTGAACAGAATTAATGAGGCCATTTTGGGCTAAATCACTCACAAACAGGTTTGATCAAAGCAAACACCCGCCGGTCGGCGGGCGCTGAGAATGCCAAAAGTGTACAGCACTGTTATACTGCGCGCGCAATTTTTCCGGGGGGCGACCTCCAAATTTTTTGCTTGTATTTTTCGTGAAAAACTATCTCGCCCGATGACCAGTCGGCGTTGAGACGCTTTCGATGTGACCTGGTGAGGTTGACTACCTGCCGAGATTGGCGCTACCCGCGCCCGACCCATTGTGATAGCCCGCATTAACGGAGTAACGTAAAACATGACCGATTCCATGATTATCTATACCCAAACCGATGAAGCCCCCGCCTTAGCGACTTATTCATTACTTCCGATAGTGCAAGCTTTCACCCAGTCCTCCGGCATTGCCATTGAAACCCGCGATATCTCCCTGGCGGGCCGTATTATTGCCAGCTTCCCCGAATACCTGAGCGAAACCCAGCGCATCGGCGACCACCTGGCGGAGTTGGGCAAACTGGCCACTATGCCAGAGGCTAACATCATCAAATTGCCCAATATCAGCGCCTCTATTCCCCAGCTGAAAGCCGCGATTAAAGAATTGCAGAGCCAGGGCTATGGCTTACCGGACTATCCCGAAAAACCAGCAAACGACACTGAAAAAGATGTAAAAGCGCGCTATGACAAAATCAAAGGCAGTGCGGTAAATCCCGTATTGCGCGAAGGAAACTCCGACCGCCGCGCGCCCCTGTCGGTCAAAAATTATGCGCGTAAAAACCCCCACAAAATGGGTGCCTGGGCAGCCGATTCCAAATCCCACGTGGCTCATATGGATGCCAGCGATTTCTACGGCAGCGAAAAATCAGCACTGGTCGCTGAAGCGGGCAACCTGAAAATTGAATTGACCGCCAAAGATGGCAGCACCAAGGTGCTCAAAGAATCAGTAAAAGTGCTGGCCGGTGAAATTATCGATGCAGCGGTAATGAGCAAAAACGCGCTGCGCGCTTACATTGCCGAACAAATTGCCGATGCCAAGGCTAAAGACGTACTGCTTTCTGTGCACTTGAAAGCCACCATGATGAAAGTTTCTGACCCCATCATGTTTGGCCATTTCGTGTCTGTTTACTACGCGCCAGTTCTGGAGAAGCACGCTGAAACTCTGGCTGCTTTAGGTGTAGATCTGAACAATGGTATTGGCGACCTCTATGCCAAGATCAAATCCCTGTCGGCGGAAAAGCAAGCGGAAATCGAAGCGGACATCACCGCGCTCTACGCCGAGCGTCCCGCCCTGGCGATGGTTAACTCAGACAAAGGTATTACCAACCTGCATGTGCCCAGCGACGTCATCGTAGACGCGTCCATGCCCGCCATGATTCGCGATTCCGGCAAAATGTGGAATGCCGCTGGCAAGTTGCAAGACACTAAAGCCTGCATTCCCGATCGCTGTTACGCCGGTGTTTACCAGGTTGTTATCGACGACTGTAAAAAGCACGGCGCTTTGGACCCCAAAACCATGGGTAGCGTACCAAATGTTGGCTTGATGGCTCAGGCGGCAGAAGAATACGGTTCACACGACAAAACCTTCCAAATCCCCGCTGATGGTGTTGTGCGTGTCACTGACGCTGCTGGCAAGGTGCTGTTGGAGCAAGTGGTTGAAACAGGTGATATCTGGCGTATGTGTCAGGCAAAAGATGCGCCTATCCGCGATTGGGTTAAGCTGGCCGTTAATCGCGCTCGCGCCTCCAACACCCCAGCGGTTTTCTGGTTGGACTCCAAGCGCGCGCACGATGCGCAACTGATCGGCAAGGTAAACACCTACCTGCAGGATCACGACACTGCCGGCCTGGAAATCCACATAATGTCACCAGAAGATGCCACCCAGTTCTCATTGGATCGTATCCGTGCCGGCAAAGACACTATTTCGGTAACTGGTAATGTGCTGCGCGATTACCTGACCGACCTTTTCCCCATCATGGAGCTGGGCACCTCGGCCAAGATGCTGTCTATTGTTCCCCTGATGAATGGCGGTGGCCTGTTTGAAACTGGCGCTGGCGGCTCAGCGCCCAAACATGTTCAGCAGTTTGTTGAAGAGGGACATCTGCGCTGGGATTCGTTGGGTGAGTTCCTGGCACTGGCTGAATCCTTGGATCACCTGGGTACGGTGGCTGGAAATGCCAAGGCCAAGGTCTTCGCGAAAACCCTGGATCAAGCCAACGGCAAGTTCCTGGACAACAACAAGTCGCCCGGTCGTGCGCCCGGCGAGCTGGATAACCGCGGCAGCCACTTCTATTTGGCACTCTATTGGGCACAAGCGCTGGCTGCACAAACGGATGATGCTGAGCTGCAAACGCGTTTCGCCAAGTTGGCTGCCAACCTGGAAGCTAATGAGGCCAAGATTGTTGAAGAGCTGCTCGCCGCTAGCGGTAAGCCGGTAGATTTAGGTGGTTATTACCACACCAATGTAGAGAAAACTGCCAAGGCAATGCGCCCAAGTGCAACTTTCAACGCGGTGCTGGCAAGCCTGGGTTAATTGTTTCTAAAATTAACCGTTAAATGACAAAAGCCTCTGAAAGTAATTTCAGGGGCTTTTTTTATGCGATCCGCTAATTAAAAATTTAACAGAGTGCTAAATATTGTGGTGTTAAACCATACTCGATCGAGCTGCGCTGGCTCTTGCGCCCTGCCCGAGGGTTTCGGGGGCGACTATATTTACCGCGTGTAAGCCTTTATCGCCGCGGGTGATTTCAAAACTGACTTGCTGGCCCGCTTTGAGAGTTTTGTAACCATCCATACTGATTGCTGAATAATGGGCGAATAGATCTTCGCCACCTTCATCTGCCAGAATGAATCCGTAACCTTTGGCATTGTTAAACCACTTGACTGTGCCTGTAGGCATAATTGAGTCCTTCTGTCCGCGCAGCATTCGGGAGAATGCTGAGATCATTATTATTGTCCCGGGTACAGCCTTCACCCGGGTGCTGGGACTTTTACAGGGTGGAAACCCCAAGGAATGCACCACCGTAACTGCTTGGAAATGCTGCATTTGCGTGCAGCACTGCTTTGTTTTTATCCAACAATTGATCCAAAGTCAAGCATTTATCCCTATTAGGGCTTGGGGAAGCATTGGGGTACAATGGCAATCACAGTTTCCAATTCTTTGATTACATCCAATCTCTATGAGCAATCTCGTTAACCTTCAACTAATCTTAGGTAAAGATGGCGATGAAGCCGAGGGCGATTCTGATTCTGGTCTCGCAGTATTACCGGCTAAACCCAAGCTAAAACGACCACCCATGTACAAGGTGGTGTTGTTGAATGACGACTACACACCTATGGATTTTGTGGTCGAAGTGCTAGAGGTCTTTTTCTCCATGTCGCGCGAAAAGGCAACGCACATCATGTTGACAGTTCATGTTCACGGCAAGGCGACCTGCGGCATTTTTACCCGCGATATAGCTGAAACTAAAGCTGCGCAAGTGAATCAATATTCAAGGGAGAACCAGCATCCACTGCTGTGCGAAATTGAAGCTGTCGAGGACGGCGAGGGAAATTAAAACCAGGGTTCGCGTTTAAACACTTGAAACTAGCCGCTTTGCCTCAAGTTACCCTGAGTAGAAGTTAAAAACTGTTTGCGAGTTATCGAAGTAGCCAGAGACGAGAGGGTGACCTGATGTTAAGTAAAGATCTGGAAGTAACCTTAAACCTTGCCTTTAAAGGCGCGCGCTCCAAACGTCATGAATTTATGACGGTAGAACATCTCTTGTTGGCGCTGCTCGACAACGACTCTGCCGCAAACGTTCTGCGCGCTTGCGGTGCAGATCTTAATGGCTTGCGTAAAGAACTGATTGAATTCGTTGATTCAACAACTCCGCTCATCCCTGAAACTGATACCGAGCGCGAAACCCAGCCGACTCTGGGCTTTCAACGCGTGTTGCAGCGCGCAGTTTTCCATGTGCAATCATCCGGCAAACAAGAAGTAACCGGTGCAAATGTGCTGGTTGCTATTTTTAGCGAGCAGGAAAGCCAGGCTGTTTACTACTTAAAGCAACAGAGTGTTGCGCGCATAGATGTAGTGAATTACATCACCCACGGTATCCATAAGGTGGCCGGAAATGGCGACCATCATCAGGACCATCACCAATCGCAAGAAAACCAGGATGAGGAAGCCGTAGGCGGCGAGTCCAGCGGCCAAAGCCCATTGGAAAGCTTTGCAAGCAATTTGAACGAAGCTGCCATGCAGGGGCGAATTGACCCCTTGGTTGGACGCGAACACGAAGTTGAGCGGGTGTGCCAGATTTTGTCTCGTCGTCGCAAAAATAACCCCTTGTTGGTTGGTGAGTCAGGGGTGGGTAAAACTGCCATTGCCGAGGGCCTGGCCAAACGCATAGTTGATGGTGATGTCCCAGAGTCGCTTGCAGACAGTGTTGTCTATTCACTCGATATGGGGGCGTTGTTGGCGGGTACCAAATACCGAGGCGATTTTGAAAAACGCTTTAAAAGCCTGTTGGCAGAGTTGAAAAAGCAGCACAACTCAATTCTGTTTATAGATGAGATTCACACCATTATTGGTGCTGGCGCGGCTTCTGGTGGGGTCATGGACGCCTCCAACTTGTTAAAACCCTTGCTGTCTTCAGGCGAAATCCGCTGTATGGGGTCGACCACTTTTCAGGAGTTCCGCGGCATATTTGACAAGGACCGCGCTCTCTCTCGCCGTTTCCAGAAAGTGGATGTCAATGAACCAAGCGTGGAAGAGACCTACCATATTCTTAAGGGGCTCAAAAGCCGTTTTGAGAAACACCACAACCTGCGTTACACAGATGCGGCACTGCGCGCCGCCGCCGAGTTGGCCGAGCGCTACATTAATGACCGCTTTCTGCCCGATAAGGCTATAGATGTTATTGATGAAGCTGGTGCCTATCAGCAACTCCTGGCACCAAGCAAACGCAAAAAAACTATTGGCGTAGGGGATGTGGAGTCGGTGGTGGCGAAAATCGCGCGTATTCCCCCCAAACACGTGTCTTCGTCAGACAAAGAATTACTGCGCAAGCTGGATCAGAATTTGAAGATGACGGTATTTGGTCAGGACGAGGCTATAGATACCCTTGCTACCGCCATCAAGCTGTCGCGTGCCGGTTTAAATACGAGTGAAAAACCTATTGGCTCCTTCTTGTTTGCTGGTCCAACCGGGGTTGGTAAAACCGAGGTCTGCCGTCAGTTGGCCAAATGTATGGCGATGGAGTTGCTCCGCTTTGATATGTCTGAATACATGGAGCGCCATACTGTTTCACGGCTGATAGGCGCTCCCCCGGGTTATGTCGGGTTTGATCAAGGCGGCCTGTTGACGGATGCGGTCACCAAGCACCCGCATTGTGTGCTCCTGCTGGACGAGATTGAAAAGGCGCACCCGGAAGTCTTTAACCTGCTGTTGCAGGTAATGGATCATGGTACTTTGACGGACAACAATGGCCGCAAGGCCGATTTCCGCAAGGTAATCCTGATTATGACCACCAATGCCGGGGCAGAGGTCATGAGCAGGGC
>CBINKF010000219.1:0-5746 GCA_966251115.1 uncultured Cellvibrio sp. | reverse complement strand
GTCTGGATTAAGTTGAGTTCCGCTGTACCACTTATCCATGGTGGGTGCGATATTGTCACTGGGGACTTCGTTGGTGCCAAGTACACCTTTTATTTGGCCCACGCGCACTTCGTTATTGGCATCGGGTGTTTTTTTGATGCCCATAATATGCTCGTGATTATCTCCCGCTTCATTACCGAGTTGCTTGCTCAAGTTAACGTAAGCGCGCATGTGCAAACGCTGGATGCCGGCGGGCAGGGCGCGCACAATTTCGCTCAGGCTGCCTTTAAAGTGAATGGATTTAGAACCTGAATAAGCCTTGCTGTTGTCGATTAACGCATAGGTATCATTGCTTGCTGAGTTGGCAGCGTTGTAATTCCACGCGAGGAAATTGTCCCAGCCGCTGGGCTGGGTGTTGACTGCTCCCGACTCAAAGTTATCGCTAAATAAAACACCCGCGGCGGCTGAGCTGTTAAGGCTGCTGCTTGAATTGCTGGATGAAACAACTGACGAGCTTGAAGCCGAGGATGAAATTTTTGAAGAGCTTACCGACGAGGCAACCGAAGAGCTCTGTTGGCTGCTGGAACCAGAGCCACCCACAACCCCATCGGGGTCGGGTTGTGCTGCGCAGGTTACGCGCGTAATACAGTTTTTATTGTTCTCCCAACCCCAGCCGCTTTGGGTAGTGACGCACAGCGGGTAGAGGGTTCCATACCAATTGCACTGTTCGCTTACCGCACTACTGGTTGAACTGGCAATACTGCTTGAAGAACTGCTGCTAGATGAGGAGCTGCCAGTATCGGAATTAATTGTGAGATATGCGGCAACATAATTGCTCGGTGCAACGGCATAGACGCGATTGCTGGTGGCATTTTGCGTTGCGGTAATTACACCGTTATTCAACGTGCCGATTTGAATATCGCTATTGCCGGCATTGATTAACTGCGCCAGTGCATAAGGCCAGGCGGTTGCCGCTGTGGTGCTGCTGGAGATAGTGAGAGCACTGGCCGGGAAGTAGGTGTCCAGGCCGTTGCTATCCACCATGCGTACTCGCACTGTATCGCCAACAGCCAGGGTCCGGGCGCTGCTGGTGAGGGCGCCAAAATCCATCCAGTTAGAAGCAACACTTGGATAGTGGTGAAAGGTTTGTGTCGTGGTGTTGGAGCTGGTGCCGTTACTTACTGTCAAACGCACCGTGAAAAGTGTTTCGGCTTGCGGGTCGGTTAACGTCAGTGTCGGTGTGGCGCTAGTTGCACTGGAAAAGTTATAGAGTCCTTGATTGACTGATTCCAGTGTCCAGTTGTAAGTCAAATTGGTTCCCTGGGAAGCGCTCGCATTAAATTGGATGCTCGCGGCACCCGTGACGTTGGCGGCAGCGGGAGTGTAGCTCATACTTGCAACAACTGGCTCAGGCGGTGTGCCAGTAAAAGCCGCGTCAATACAACCGTGAAAGCGCTCGTAGGTGGGCGGCAATCTACCCCACTCACCGTAAATTACATGGTGCCCGGAGCGCTCAGGGATATTACATTTTGTATAAAAGTGTGACGTGTCCTTATCGGATATGACTGCCGGGTTAGCGGTAGGATTTTTATCGTCGTAACTCAGCACACAAAAAGGTGCGCTTTCAAAATCGTCCCAGGTCAATTCGCGCGTGGGCGAAAATTGAAAATCTGCTTTGGTAATCCAATAGCGGAATTCTGCCGTGTCATCAAAATGCGGGCCCCAGGAAATATTCCAGGTGATGGTCTGCTCGCCGGTGCCCATGGGTTGGGTCGGCCAATCCATGGGGACATCCCAGGGGGTTTGCGCGCCTTTCCAGGTTTCACTGCCAAAACTGCACACATGGGTGGGTAAGGGGGTAACTACCGAGCGACCTTGCGCATGAGTGAGTACACTCATAAAGCTGTAGCCGGCAATGGGATTGGTGGCAAATGCTGTGCCGCACTCCGGATGTTCAGCGGTGCCGTTATCCACCTGGTCGGGTTTGGTGGTGGCACCACAAATCCAGTTGCGCGATGCCGGGTTCTCCATTAAACCGTGGGCAAATAGCTGCGCGCTGGCGCAGAGGGTAAAACACATCAAGAGTAATTTTTTTATGTTCATATGAATCTCCAAGTTGTGCATACGGCGACAAGCGTTCCACAATCTCGGCCTGGGCCGCAGAAATATGTCGCAAATGGGTTAACAGACGAGCCAAAGGCTCAAAAAGGGCAGAGTTAAATCTGCAAGACAAAGCAGTGCTGGATCGCAGGCCAAGGTGCCAGACAATCTGGGGTGCTAGGGGTTGATGTGTTATCGAAAGGCCTTGGAGAGAAAGCCTAACTTTTTTACTGTTAAAAATACTTGTACTGCGATTTTTAGTTATCGTTTTTGTAATTTTTTTAGCTGCAAGTTGGCGCATTTTTTTTAATGAATTAATGCACTGACAACTGGCGAGAAGTGTAAACAAGCTTGATCAAACTGGATAGCGCCAGGCCACAATTTATTAGTCGAGTTTTTCATATTGCTGAGATTTTTATCCTCTAGTTGTTAAAAACATGATTGCTGGCGCTATCGCAGCAAATTCGCAGCAGCAAATTCGTTGTGCAATTAAAAATTGGAAAAAGCCAGCAACCCGAGGGTTGCTGGAAATACGGAGAACTACTTGTTGGCGCAAAATCCAACGCTGGTGTTGGTTTCACCAGGTTGCATTACGGCATTCCAGGATAAGCCCTGCATATTCAGGGTAGCCCCTGACTGGGTTGCAGTGGCCCCCCAAATATTGCTGAGCGTTCCCGTAATAGTTACCCCGGCGCTCCAGGTAAGAGCGCTACTGGTGTTATTTTTTAAAGTTACCGAAGCGCAATAACCCGTGCTCCACTCGTTGGTAATAGTTACTGTTGCGCTGACGTTTCCAGCACTCTGTGCACTTGAACTGGAGCTTGCTACCGAACTGGCAATTGAGCTTGCTACCGAGCTTGAGCTGACCACAGAGCTGACCACGGAACTGGATGACGAGCTGGCGACCGACGAAGAGCTCGGGCTGCTTGACGCTGTACTGGAACTGGAGCCGACAATTCCGTAGGGTGCGGGCTGCGACTGGCAAGTGGAGACAGAAATACAGCTCTGATTATTTTCCCAACCCCAACCGCTTTGTGTGGTTACGCAGGCCGGGTAGAGGGTGCCGTACCAGTTACACTGCAAGCCACTCGCTGTGGAACTGGAAGCGCTGCTAGTTATGGAGGATGAGCTGCTGGACACAATCGAAGAACTGGATGAACTACTTGGCGCAGAAGAGCTTGACGAGCTGCTCGGAGCTGATGAGCTGCTGACCACAGATGAACTGCTATTTGCCGATGAAGATGAACTGCTCGCTATTGATGAGCTGGAAGAGCTTGATGAGTTTGTCGCGGTTGTGGTGTCACCGTAAAGCAGGCCGCGTCCATTGGTACCTAAATACAGGCGACCATAGACACGCGGGTCACCGGAGATGGCCTCACCGAAGTTGCCGTATTGGTGATTGTCATCATTAATGCGCACCCAGCTGGCGGCCTGGTCATCGGAGCGAAACACGCCGCGCACGCCATCAACTTTCGCCACTATATAAATTGCTGGATAGTTAGCGCCGGGTGCAGCCTTACCAAAGGTGACGTTATCTGCTTCTTCAACATTGGCGATTTTAGTAAAGCTTGCGCCTGAGTTAGTCGAGTGCCACAGGCCGTAAGTGGTTGTACTGCTGCCGCCCGCTAACCAGATATCACCCTCGCGTCCAAAAACCGCTTTAAAGTGTTTTGCGGCGGCGGGAATATTGTTTGCGCTTGTTGCAGTAAAACTTGCACCCTTATCGGTACTGACATAGAAAGTGCCGTTAGCCAAGGCATAGAATTTATTGGCATTGGTGCGATCGGCTTCGACTATGGCACCTGCCGGCAACGCGCTAATGGCTGTCCAGCTGCTGCCAAATGTGGTGGATACAAATACATTGGCCGCGCCGCCCGGCGCCCACACTATAGCGCCACCGTCGGCCGCAAGCGCGACATTTCCGCCGGAAGTAACGCCCGCAGGATTTTGCCCAGCCCACCAGCTGGAACCGCCACTGGTACTGACGCCAATCGCGCCGCCATCAGTAACATTTCCAACGCGCACCAGGGTTGCCGGTGCTAATTCGGCAAAGTCGATACTGGTGGTGCTGCTAAAAGCTGGCGTGGTGTAAATAGTGCTTGGCACCTGGCTAAGGTCAGTGTGCTTGAAGCCGCCAATATCGCCCAGCGCAGAATAGAGCGGCGCACCGCTGGGTGGGCTGATCACATCTAGCACCGCCGTTTCCTCTAAACCTTGCACCATGGGTTTAATCAGAATTTGCCCACCGTCGTCCCAATTGGTCAGGTTTTCGGTTCCATAAAGCGTGGCACCTGTGCCGTACATTAAACGATTGGAATTGTGCGGGTCGATTTCTACCGATTCGTTCATCCAGCCAAGTTTGACCGCTGGCTCGGGGGCAACGGGATTGGTGTTGCCAAAATTCAACCAGGGCACCTCCGTTATATCCTGCTCGTAGCGGAGGCTGCGACTGGGATAACCGGCCCAATCCCAAATGCGTGTCCAGGTTGCACCACCATCAGTCGTGCGGAAAAAAATCGCATCCGGCCACCAGGAAACCTGGGTGGCAACCATGAGCGTGTTGGGGTGTTGGCGATCAATGGTTAAACCGCTGTAACCAAAATATAAATCGGAACTGGTGGTGGGAACCGGGCTGATATCGGTCCAGGCACCGGTGTTGGCATTAAACTTCCATACTTGTCCTTTTGCCCCGTCATAGGGGCCGCCAGTGTCGCTGGTGGCGATATAAAGCTGGTCATTTTGTGCGTCGTAAACGCCTTTGTGGGCCAGGTAACCGGTGGGTACCCCAGGAATAGCTTCCCAGGTTGCACCAGCATCGGTGGAGCGATATACGGGATGATCTTTATCGGCAACACCGATATAAATAATTTGCGATGCTGTGCCAGAAGCGCCTGAAGACGGATCAAAAGTAACCCAGGTGATTCCCTGTTGCTGGCTTAAATAGCCGTTGGAATCTGTCGGGTCCTGCGCGTAGGTGCCGGTGTTGGTAAGGCTGCTGACCTTGGCCCAGGTAACACCATAATCGGTTGAACGCCAAAGGCCATTGCCGCCCTCGGCGCCAAAATAAATAATGTTGTTTTTGTTAGGATCAATGGCCAATCGCTCGCCCTGGCCGCGCCCTGGCATATTGCCGCCCACTTTGAAGGGAAGGGCGCTGGCCTGCCAGGTTTGACCTTTATCGGTGGAGCGCAGAATGGCGCCGTTATTAGGGTCCCAGGAATTGGTGTACATGCCCACGGCGGCGTAAACACGATTTGTGTCTACCGGGTCTGTCGCTATGCTCAGCACCCCATTCCAGCCCCAATTTGTCCAGCCCACCCAATCCAACAAAGGCATCCAGGAATTGGTTGCCGGGTTCCAGCGGTAGGCACCGCCGATATCAGTGCGCGCGTAAATTAAATCAGATTCTGTTTGGTTGAAGATAATGCCGGGGATAAAGCCACCGCCGTCTATACGCACGTTTTGCCAGTTATAAGCTTCACTGGTGACCGCAGATACCGATAAGGGTAAGGCGGTTAGTGCGCCTAAAAAAGCGCCCAGTGCCAGATAGCTCTTGCGGCTGGGTCGAGCACCGGTGCAATTCGCAGGGTTAAAGTGAACGTCAGAGGTAAAGTAAAAATCAAGGTTAAAAAAGTTTTGCAATTTCATATTGTTGCTCCGATGGAAT
>CBINKF010000218.1:0-5746 GCA_966251115.1 uncultured Cellvibrio sp. | reverse complement strand
CCAACTGGTTGCCTTGCAGATGCAAAAAACTGTAGATCACATGGGTCATCTGCTCGAAATGATAGCGCCCCAGGTCGCTGCCATCGCCGGTGTAATAGGCCATGATCTTTAGCGGTTGGTGCTCCAGGGGCGGCTTCTGCCCCAAGGGTGGTTGCGGTGTTGTTTGGCTGCAGGCGCTGATGACTATTGAAATTGCTAACACACAAAGCGCAATGAAGACGCGTTTCATTGGCGGATACCTCGTCGCTGAATGGATTGTCGTTGTCCAGGCAGAGCCTGATTTCTAGCGCGAGTTACTAAAGCTGTAAAGGGTCGGGCGGGATTCTAAAGCATTTGCGCCCAGCGCCAAGGTTAAGATTTTTTAAACGGCCCGGTCGGTGCAAATTGCAAAAAACCAAAGCGCTCGGGGCGATGAAAACTAAAGCGCCCGTGATTTTGCCAGCTGTAAAACCCCAGGGCTTTCCACTCGGGAGTGTTGTGGTCATAGTCAATGCGAAACAACCCCAGGCGCCAGGCAGTGGTAAAACTCAGCGGAGCACCGCTGGCCAGGGCGATATCCGCCAGCGGGATTTTCACCTCTATGCTCCAGCTTTTGTCGCGGTCACTGGCATCGTTCAGGGTGCCATTAAAGTGGGTTGCCAAGGCTATATCCTGCAGTGGCAGAGGCTGGGGTTGGACCCGGCCATCCACCGCCTGGGGGATTCTCAAACTGTAGTAAAACCCGGCTGCTGAGGCGCCCAACTCCAGGTAGTTGCGGCCCTGGCCGACAGGGTCGATAAAAATTTCGATTAAATCGTCGCGGCGGAACAGCGGCGCCTGGTTGCTGCTGTACCAGGCATAGATGTCTGCGTCTTCTGTCGCTACCCCCAGGTAGAGGTACTCATCGTCATACACCAATTTGGCGCGGGTGCGGACAGGCGCGGCGCGGCCCGTGGCGTGGTCGACATAGGCGCTGGTAAAAGGAGCCTGCTGCCACACCGGATCATCCAGACGACCATCGAGAATAGGTGCGCGGGTGGTAAATTGGGCCAAGTAAGCGCTGGGAGCTTGCAGCGACAGCGCTGCCTGTGCGGTTTGCAAGCCCAGTAGCAGCGCCAGGCCAATAACAAGCCGCGCCACTGGGTGCAGGGCGTAAAGCAAAACAGGGGGCATAAAACAAACACTCCGGCGCTGTTGACGCTGCCCTTGTTATACAAGGGTTTATGGTTATATAAACTGGTGTGCGTCATAGCTTAGAGGAATTTGGCGACATGTAAAGCCCCTGAATCCGGACTATAATGGCCACCCCTAAACCTGTATGACAGCCTTCAGGTGGGGGTTCAGCTATGCCTTGCACCTTTCTATTTGTCTTTCTATCTGTCTATCTATCTGCCATCTGTCTATGTCGAATACTGTTGATGATCTGTCCCTGGTTTCCCTAAGCCAACTGGCGGAAGCCGGTAATTGGCAGGCGCAATACCGCCTGATTACCCAATGGGGCAAGCTGGTTCAGGCCAAGCCGGCGATTCGCCTGGCGCCCAACCTGATTAGGGGGTGCGAACTGCCTGTGTGGTTGGCGCACGCTATGGAAAACGGTCGTCACCAATTCGCATTTGATTCCGACAGCCGTGTAATCAGCGGCTTGGCAGTGCTACTACTGGTGCAGGTGAATGGAAAAACCACGGCGGAATTGGCTGGCGTCAATCTGGAGGAGGGGCTGCGCCAACTGGGCTTGGAAAAACACCTGACGCCATCGCGCAACAATGGTTTTAAGGCAATTATTGCGCGGATTCAGCAGTTGCTGGCTAGGGCCTGTTAACACTACTTGGATTATCGCTGCTGGAGGTCATTTTTACTTTCAGCAAGACGGAGGAAGCGATGTGTAGTCATTCTACATGAGCGACCGACAACGCCGCTGTAAGCAAAAATGGCCCCAGCCCAGAGGGGCAACATCGACAATCCAAGTAGTGTTAACAGGCCCTAGTTAGCCATAACGCCGGACTTTTGCAGGTAGCGCTCAATCGCCCGGGTCGCCGCCAGAAAACCAAAAGTCCCGGTTACCATTACGCTCGAGCCAAAACCGCCCGTGCAATCCAGTTTGACCCCGTCCTCCAGGTGCTGTTTGGTTTGGCACACACTGCCATCGGGTTTGGGGTAGACCATCTGCTCGTCCGAATGGATGGCATCGACGCGAAATTTGCGTTTGGGGTCGCGCGCAAAATTGTGGTGGCGATACAACTGGGTGCGGATTTTTTGCAGCATGGGGTCGCCCTGGGTGTGGCCCAGGTCGGACACCTGCACTCGCCGCAGGTCGCGCTTGCCGCCCGATGAACCCACAGTTACCAGGCGCACCTTGATCGCCAGGCAGTAAGCCACCAGCGCCGCTTTAATATGGGCGGCGTCCATACAGTCCACCACCACATGGTGCTGGGGGCCAATCAGCTCCCGCAGGTTGTCGCGGTCGATAAAGTCCTCAATCAGGTTGAGGCGCAGCTCGGGGTTGATGTCTTTGAGTCGGTCGGCCTTCACCTGAAGTTTGGAGCGGCCGATGGTGGATGCCAGGGCGTGTGACTGGCGGTTGGTGTTGGTGACGCAGACTTCGTCCATCTCAATCAGTGTCAGCTCGCCCACTCCCGAGCGCACCAGCGCTTCAGCGGCCCAGGTGCCGACCCCCCCCAAGCCGATGACCACAAAGTGGGCGCGCGCTAACGCCACCAGTGCCTGGGCTCCATAGAGTCGGGCAACACCGCCGAAGCGGTTGCGGTAGCCCTCCGAAAGGGGGAGTGATTCGCTGTCTAGGAGCATAACTCGGGCCTGGTGATGAAAAAGCAGGGCGTTTTAGCGCAGATGGCGTTCAAGTGCAAGCCGGATATGGCCTAACACTGGCCAAGTGATTGTTTGCAGCTATGCTAGATTTATTCGGAATTAAGAATTGTTAAACATAACTATGAGCAGTATTGGCCCGATTCCCCTGGTTTACCTCATCGATGACGACTCCATTACCCTGGCGCTGATGCAGGGCCTGGTTGAACCCCTGGGGGTGCAAACCCAGTGTTTCAGCTCGGCCGAGGCGTTCTTGCAGACCTATCGACCCCATTTTTGTGAATGTGTGGTCACCGATATGCGTATGCCCGGGGTCAGTGGGCTGCAACTGCATAAAAGCCTGCTGCAACTGCATGAGATACCGCCACCACTGATTATCGTGACCGGTTATGCCGAAGTGAGTGCGGCGGTGGAGGCGATGAAGCAGGGAGCTTTTGATTTTGTTGAAAAACCGATCCAGGGGCATCAGTTTCTGGAGAAGATCCAGGCAGCGCTGACCCTGAGCCGCAGCCTGCACCAGCAGCGTATGCTGACGGCAGCGCGCAAAGCGCGTTTGTCACTATTAACCCCCAAGGAACAGGAAGTGCTCCAGGCGATCCTGCAGGGGCAGTCCAGCCGCGAAACCGCCGAGCAGCTGGGGCTGAGCGTGCGCACTGTCGAGAATCACCGCGCGCGCCTGATGGAGAAGCTCAGGGTTAAATCCGCACTGGAGTTGGTGCGCGAATTTATGAATCCGCCGGGCGAGCTGCCCAACACTTAAACCACCCTGTTTACAGGCCCAGGTCCGCCGTTTGGCGGATTTTTCATTTTTAGCCCGGTTAAAACCTGTCAACTGGGTGTTTTCCCCCAATGCGCCTGAGTAGTTCTACTCTCACGCCCGATTTGCCGGTTTGGCGATACTGAACCCCTATTGAGAAATCGCCCTGGGTTGAAAACTCGGGCGCCAGTCCAGCCGCTAACAAAACGCAAAACTAGACGCTAAGGAAACCGAGCTATGAGCAAATCCATACTGATTGTCGACGATTCCCTGACCATGCGCCAAACCCTGGCCATTGCCCTGCGCGGGTCGGGTTATGAGGTTACCGAAGCCAGCGATGGCAAAGATGCACTTAACAAACTGGATGGTCGCAAATTTAATTTGATTATCTCTGACGTCAACATGCCGAATATGGATGGCCTGAGTTTCGCCAAGGCGGCCAAGCAGGTTCCCGCGTACAAATTTACCCCCATAGTGATGCTGACCACTGTGGCCGATGAAAGTAAGAAGGCCGAAGGCAAGGCCGCCGGTGTGCGCGCCTGGGTGGTTAAACCCTTCCAGCCGCCAACCCTGTTGGACGCAGTTGCCAAATTAATGAGTTAACCATCGGGGTATTACCCGGAGCGCTGCACCTGGTGTGTTGTAAAGATACTGAATTTAACCCGAGCAAATTAACAGACGACCTCAAACCACTATGAACATGAGCATCAGCCAAAGCAGTTTTGACCAGATACGCACCTACGTACACCGTATCGCGGGCATTACCATTGGTGAAGAAAAAACCATGCTGGTGACCAGTCGCCTATGGCGTCGCCTGGAGCTAACCGGCTGCGCTAACTACGAGGACTACTTGCGCCTGGTGCAATCACCCGAGGGTAAGGAGGAGCAGGCATTGATGCTGGACCTGCTCACCACTAACGAGACCTATTTTTTTCGCGAGCCTGCGCATTTTCAACGCCTGGCCAATCAAATTTTACCGCAAGTGCGCAATCGCCCCGCTAAAGTCTGGTGCGCCGCTTGTTCCACCGGTGAGGAAGCCTACAGCCTGGCCATGGTGTTAAGCGATCAACTGGGCCTGAACAACTGGGATTTGTTGGCGACCGACATTTCGCGCAAAGTGCTCACCCACGCGCGCCGCGCGCACTACCGCCTGGAGCGCCTGGAGCAGATGCCCAAACAGTATCTGCGCGACTACTGCTTGCGCGGTGTGCACGATCATCACGGGATGATGGCAATCGCCCCGGAGCTGCGCAAGCGCGTGCGTTTTGAACAGCACAATTTGATGGAAAATTTAAAAAGCGGTGAAATGTTTGACATTATCTTTTTGCGCAATGTACTCATCTATTTTGACCTGCCCACCAAACAAAAAGTGGTGGAGTTACTGATGCAAAATTTGCGTCCCAATGGCTGGTTGATTATCGGCCACTGCGAGAGCCTGATGGGTTTGAATTTGCCGGTAAAACAAGAGACTCCCTCGGTATTTCGCAAGCTGGAGGCACCGGTTTCCCAACTGCGAATTCCCGCGTAGCTATTTATCTCTCCGTGAAGTGTTTTGTTATTCCGTTGAAGTGTTTTGCTAGTCAGTTGAAGCATTGCCAGATCCGTCTGGCTTTTTTATTTCGATCCAAGGGTTAATATGGCAGTAGCGCCGATCAAAGTCATGATTGTGGACGACTCCGCCGTGGTGCGCTCAACGCTGAGCGAACTGTTGCAAGCCGAGGCAGATATTCAGGTGATCGGCTCGGTGCCCGACCCGCTGTTTGCGCTTTCCAAAATGCAGAGCGATTGGCCGGATGTGGTGATTACCGATCTGGAAATGCCGCGTATGGATGGCCTGAGTTTTGTGCGTCAGGTAATGCGCGAGCGGCCCACGCCCATGGTGCTCTGCGCGTCATTAACCTCCAGCGCTTCCAATTCCGCGTTTCAGGCGCTGGACGCCGGTGCCTTTAGTTTAATTGGCAAGCCCGCCAGCCAAGTCTCGCGTCTGCTGCACGATCAGGCCGGGCAAATTCGCACCATAGTGCGCGCCGCCTCTCAGGTTAACCCGCATCGTCTGCGCGAGCTGCGCTCGCTTGATCATCTTATGCAGCAGCGCCAGAGCGCTGCTTACACCACCGGCATTGGTCGAACAAAAGTGCGTTTGAACCAACCCCGAGGGAGCTTGGCCAGTGATAAAATTATTACCTT
>CBINKF010000217.1:0-5768 GCA_966251115.1 uncultured Cellvibrio sp. | reverse complement strand
CTATGCCCGCGATGCCACCGCCGCCACCGCAGCCACCCAACCAGAGCAGCCCGGGTAAAAGCGCAAGGCAGAGGCGCCTGGGCAACCGCGCCTGCCAGTGGCGGTTAGTGAGTGTGCGAGGGTTCATGGTCATCTCCTGCTGTGTTCCCGCTGGCGGGTGGCTGTTCCGGGTCAACCGAAATTGCTGGCGCGCTCGCCGCTGCACGCGGCGGTGGGGATTGAATTAAATAGGCGCCAACCCCCAGCCGCAGGCTGGGTTTGCTCTGATCGGGGGCGGCGGGTTGTTCGTGCTGGCTAAGCCAGGTATCTATGCGCTCCAAAAAAGCCTGGCCCTCGCGCTCCAGCAGGGCGTGAAATTCCCCGGCCAGTTGCTCGGGTATGGCGGTACTGGTGGCGCGCCGCTCAAACCTGGGCGCCAGGTGTTTACTGGCGGGGGCCAGGTAAAGGTTGTGGTGCAGGGCGCTGGCCAGGTCGTTAATCACGCTGCAGGCGCGCATCAGTGCCGCCGGGTCGCTGGCGCTGGGGGTGAAGTGATGCTTTTTAAGGTGCAGCAGGCCTGCCTCGTCCTCCTCCACGACCTGGGTGCGTTTAAATTCCTTGAGGATGGCGCTGGCGGGCATGTCGCCACCAAAGCGCTTTACCAGTTGTGCGAAGCTGGCCTGCTCGCCTTCCAGGCTTAGTGGCAGGGGCGCGCCGTCGCGGGTAAATTCGGCCGATTGATACCAGCCGGAAATCACCCGCGTAAGGCGATCCTGCTGGTGTTGCGCGCGCTCACTTTCATCGCTGCTGTCGAGGGTGTCCTTGATGCGCGCCACTTCTTTGCGATCTATGCCGGTCATCAGCGAAATGCGCGATTGGTTGGTTTCGCGCCCGCGAATGCCGTACTCGCGCGATGCGACCCTGACATAGATTTGTTTGCACAGTTGCTGCATGTCTTTGTAGGTAATGCCGTTGCGCAGCAAAATCGCCACTATGGGTTCCAGAAGTTGGCGACAGGCGGCAAGGGCTAGGTCTTTGGGGCTGGCCATGGGTATTTTCAAAATCCTGCTGACAAATGGCATCGACTTTAACACGGCTCTCATTGAGGTATGGGGCCAGATATTCATCAGGGCGCATCTGCAAGGCTGGCGTAGCGGGTGTTGTTTAAGGTTACTCTGTATTTGGTGTTTTATTAACCATTTATGGTGAATTTGTGACGGGGTTTACCTCTTTAGGGGATGCCCGCGGAGCTGCAGGCCTTACCTTGCCCGCGCTCTCCATTCCTGCGAAGCTAGCGCCCTTGTGTTTGGCAATGCCTTAATGCTGGAAATTTCATGCGTATCGAAGCAGTAAAAGTCAGGCGTCTCTATTTGGAGGTCGCGCGTCAAATAGAGCAATCCATTCGCGCGGGCGAGATAGCACCGGGCAAGCGGTTGCCCTCGGAGCGCGACCTGGCGGCCAGCTTTGGTGTTAGTCGCCCCACCATTCGCGAGGCCATGATCGCCCTGGAAATTGCCAGCCTGGTGGAGATTCGCACCGGCTCGGGCATCTATGTGCTGGAGCCTCTGGTGCAAACCCAACCGCAAATTGCCGATGCCGGCCCCGGCCCCTTCGAGGTGCTTAAAGCGCGACTGTTGATTGAGGCGGAGACCGCGGCTCTGGCGGCGCAGCATGTAACCCCAGCCCAGCTTGAGGCCTTGGCCCAGGCGCTGGCTGATATGGAGCAGAGCGCCGCCAGAGTGGGAGCAGAGGAGTCCATGGAGGCCGCCGATCGCCGCTTTCACTGCCTTATTGCCGAGGCGTCGGAGAACTCGGCGCTGGCCTCCAGCGTCAGCTGGTTGTGGGCGCTGCGCAACCGCTCGGAGCTGAGCCAGTTATTCCACCGCCGGGTGCGCGAGGAGGGCATTCACCCCTCGCTGGAGGAGCACAGGCGCATCTACTCCGCCATAGCGGCGCGCGATGCCCAGGGCGCGCGTCAGGCGATGGAAACCCATCTGCACAACGCGCTGGAGGCGGATCTGGCGCTGCTCAACCGCCAGGACAGCTGATGTCCGGCGATCCCTCTGCTCGCTGTTAACCCAGCCTACCTAAAACTTCACCTACCTAAAACCCCATCCTGGGGAAGTAGTTTTAAGCTGAGTAAAGTTGGTTGACGCCAGGGGGCAATCTTTTTAAATTGGCCTTACCACTTTACCAATATAATAATCATCAACCGCCTGGTGGAGCTGGAGTTGGGCTTTCCTGGCGGCTAACGACCAGAGATTAAAACAATGACACTCAGGCAGCGGCTTTGCATGCACATAACCTCTTACCTCGTGCTCGGGCTGGTGTTTAGCTTCAGCCTGGCGGTGCGCGCCGCCCACTACCCGGATTTATATCTGCACCCCAGTCAATCCCTGGATGGCGACTGGCAGACCATTGTCGACCCCTACGAGCTCGGCTATTACAACTACCGCTGGCAGGCCCGCGACCTGGACAAACACCCCTCGCGCGATGCGTTTTTTATGGACGCCAAGCAGGCCAATCCCCAGGAGTTGCTGGAATACGACTTTGATAAATCCCCCAGCCTGAAAGTACCGGGCGACTGGAATACGCAGAAACCCGAGCTTTATTACTACGAGGGCAGCCTCTGGTATCGCAAAGTGTTTGAGCGCAAAGCGCTTAAAAAATCCGAGCGCGCCTTTGTACACTTTGGTGCGGCTAACTACCGCGCGGATGTTTACCTCAACGGTAAAAAACTGGGCAGCCATATTGGCGGTTTTACGCCTTTCTCCTTCGAGGCTACACAGCAGTTGTTGCCTGGGCGCAACTCATTGGTGGTGCGCGTGGATAACAAACGCGCGCGCGATGCGGTGCCCACACTTAACACCGACTGGTGGAACTACGGTGGCATCACCCGCAGCGTAAAACTGGTGACTGTGCCCCAGGTGTTTATCCAGCAGCATTTTTTGCATTTGCAGTCGGTGAGTTCTGGCGTAATAAGCGGTGAAGTGCAACTGAGCCAGGCGCTTGCCGGTCAAGCAGTCCAGGTGAGCATCCCCGAATTAAAACTCCACCAAAAAGTGAAAACCGATGCTCAGGGCTTGGCGCAGGTCAGCTTTAAAACACAGGGCCTGCAGCTGTGGACACCGGAGCAGCCCAAGCGCTATCAAATTAATATCCGTGCGGCGGGCGACTCGCTTGGCGAGCAGATGGGCTTTCGCACTATCGCCACGCGCGGCAAACAAATTTTGTTAAATGATCAGCCGATTTTTTTGCGCGGTATCAGCCTGCACGAGGAGCTGGCATTAAACAGCGGCGGCCGTGCGACAGGTGAAAAAGCCGATCGCCAATTGCTGCAGTGGGCCAAGGAGCTCAATGCGAATTTTGTGCGCCTGGCGCACTATCCGCACAACGAGGAAATGGTGCGCCTGGCGGAGGAGATGGGTATTTTGGTCTGGTCGGAAATTCCGGTGTATTGGACAATCGATTGGACCAACAAAGCCACCTACGCCAATGCCGAAGCGCAACTGAGCGATATGATCGAGCGCGATCGCAATCGCGCCAATGTGATTATCTGGTCGCTGGCCAATGAGACCCCGGTGACGCCGGAGCGCACCCAATTTCTTGCACAACTCGCACACAAAGCGCGCGCGTTGGATTCCACCCGCCTGTTAAGCGCCGCCATGGAGCGCCACTGGGATGCGCACAATGCCAGCCTGTCGGTGGTGGAAGATCCGCTGGCGGATCTGGTCGACCTGGTCAGCTTTAACCAGTACATCGGCTGGTACGATGGCCTGCCCGATAAATTGGCGCAGGTGAGTTGGAAAATTCCCTACAACAAACCGGTGTTTGTCAGCGAGTTTGGCGCTGGCGCCAAGCAGGGCTTACACGGCGCTGCCGATGCCCGCTGGACGGAGGAATTCCAGGCGGACCTCTACCGCAAAACCCTGGCGATGCTCGATAAAATCGATGGCTTAAGCGGCTTTTCACCCTGGATTCTGGTGGACTTCCGCTCGCCGCGCCGGGTGCTGCCGCAAATTCAGGATGGCTTTAATCGCAAAGGGTTAATTTCCGATGCGGGTGAAAAGAAGCTGGCGTTTTATGTGCTGCGCGATTACTACGCCCAGCGTGCTCAGCAGCAAAAGCTGAACCCATAATCGCGATACAAATTTTTTATTTTCGGAGTAAATCATGCAAGAAACCTGGCGCTGGTTTGGCCCCAACGACAACATCAGCCTGCAAAAAATTCGTCAGGCCGGGGCTACCGGCATAGTCACCTCGCTGCACGAAATCGCCACTGGCGAGGTCTGGCCACTGGATATTATTTTGCAGCGCAAAGCCGAGATAGAAGCCCATGGCATGAATTGGTCGGTGGTGGAGAGTGTGCCGCTGCACAATGACATAAAAACCCGCACAGGTGATTACCTGCGTCATCTGGAAAGCTACAAGCAGAGCCTGCGCAATTTGGGCGCAGCTGGTGTGGATACCGTCTGCTACAACTTTATGCCAGTGGTGGACTGGACGCGCACCAGCCTGAGTTACACGCTGCCCAACCAGGCCCAGGCGCTACGTTTTGAAATGACTGACTTTATTGCCTACGACGTTTTTATGCTGGAGCGCGAGAACGCGCGCAATGACTACTCGGCGGAGCAATTGGCGGTGGCCGAGCAGCGCTTTTTTGCCATGAGTGACAGCGAGCGCGAGCAGTTGGAGCAGAATATTATCGCCGGCCTGCCCGGCGGCGAGGGCAGTTATTCGCGTGAAAGCATTCGCACGGCGATTGCAGAATTTATTGCGCTGGGCAACGAAGGCTATCGCCAAAACCTGTTTGCCTTTTTGCGCGATGTTATTCCGGTGGCGGAGGAGGCGGGCATTAAAATGTGCATCCACCCGGACGACCCGCCGTTCTCGCTGTTTGGTTTGCCGCGCGTTGTGTCAACGGCGGACGATGCGCGCGCATTATTAGAGGCCGTACCCAGCCCCAGCAATGGTTTAACCATGTGCGCTGGCTCCTACGGCGCGCGCGGCGACAATGATCTGGTGGCTATGGTGAAAGCCTTTGGCCCGGCAATTTTCTTTGTCCATTTGCGCAATGTAAAACGCGAACCGGATGGCTCCTTTTACGAGTCGGATCACTTGAGCGGCGACAACGATATGATCGGCCTGATCAACGCGCTGCTCGATGAAGAGCAGCGTCGCGGCACTCGCCACTGCATCCCCATGCGCCCCGACCACGGCCACACCCTCGCCGATGAAATTGATCAGCCGGGCGTGAAGCCGGGTTACTCCTACGCCGGGCGCATGAAATCCCTCGCTGAATTGCGCGGGGTAATGCATGTGCTGGAGACGATGCGCGGGTATTGAGTAAAATCACCTGCAAACAAAAAAAGCGAGCTATTACAGCTCGCTTTTTTATTGTTACCGTCAAATAAAAATCTACTTAGTTGCATCAAAAATCGCGGTCAAAATCTCCGGGTAAACCCAGGTGTTGTTGTTGCGATTGAGTAAGCCCATGGTTTCGGAGTTGCTGCTGTAGGTGTAGGCGCCGTTATCCCACCAAATTGTAGGAATCTTATATTGCTGGGCTTTGGTTACAAAATAAGTTGCGTGCTTTACCCGCTCACTCAAATTGTTTTTGTTAACAGAGGCCCATTCACCCACTACTACCGGAATCCCTTTTTCGATAAAACCGGTATTTAAACGGGTAAAGATATTGTCGATGGTTTGAGTATCGCTAAACACCGAAGTGCCGGATAAATTCAAGGCAAAATCATAGGGGCTGTAGGAGTGCGCGGAGAGGGCAATCA
>CBINKF010000216.1:0-5780 GCA_966251115.1 uncultured Cellvibrio sp. | reverse complement strand
TGCCTGGTAATCGCCCGCAGCCAAGTGTTTAACGTATTCGGTGATGCGTCTGAGCGGGCTGGTACTGGTGCGCGCAATAACAAAGGCGCCGGCGCCGGCCAGCAGCAAACTTAATAGGGCGGTGGCGATTAACTGCAATTGCAGGGCCTTGTAATCGTGCAGTGCCTCGGTAAGGGAGCGCTGCAGCAACACCCACACCTGCTGCTGGCTGTTGAGCGACAGGGGTGCCCCATAGGCCACATAGTCCACATCATCCAGGTGCAGTGTCTGCCACTGGTTGGTCGAGCTCAGGTTGGGCGCGAGCAGCAGACTGCCGGCTTGACTCAACCTGGCGCGCAGCTCGGCGGGCAGGCTGGAGGCGAGCACCAGGCCATTTTGGATAAACGAAATATCCAGCCCGGTCAGTTGTTGTAAGTGCTGGGCAAGTTTGTCGTCGACGCTATAGCCCATGACCAGGTAGGCAATTTGATTGGGCTCGGGGGCGAATATGGGCCAGATAAAAATCTGGTAAGCGCGCTCGTCCACCAGCCCCAGCAGGGTTTGATCAGCGGAATTGGCTTGGTCGCCAAACTGGCCAAAAGGCAGGGGTTGCCTCAGCTCCAGATTTTTATTGGTGCTGGCGATGACCCGGCCGTGTAAGTCCGCCACCACCGAAAAGGAGGCACCGGCGCGGTTGCGGTAGGTTTGCAGTGCTGCGGTAATGGAATCTGTATCGCGGCTTACTACCTGTTCAATCAAATTAAAGTCGCGGGTAATAGTGCGCGAGCTGTTGCCCACATAGCGCTTGCGCGCCTCCAGTTCGTTTTGCACCACGGCACTGCCGGTGGCTAACTGCTCCACGATTTGCGCCTGGGTATGACTGTAGTTGGTGCGATAAACCATGAGCAAAATAAAACCCAGTACGCCAATCAGCAGCGCAATAAAAAAGACAAATATTTTGCTTTGCAAGTTGAACATGGCTGTCGCTTTTTTATAAATAGTTAATGGTTAAAAATTAATAGTCTTCAGCTTCCGGGTGCATCAGCCTTGGGCTTTTTAACTTTTCATGCAATTGAATAGTTACAGGATTATGTTTTACCGGCATATGGATTTGCTGCGTCAGCGCCTCCAGGTTTTCGTCGGCCAGTTCGTGCCAGAGATGCAGTCGGTAGTCGCCGCTGTCGGGCAGCTGCAGTTCAACCAGGCCCCTGGCGTCGCTCACACCGACATAGGGCGAGGGGGCGACGAAAATATAGCCCAGCATAAAATCGTGGATATTGCAGCCCAGTGTCACCAGCCCGGGTTTATCAAAAACAATCTGGTGTTGCGTCAGGTCTTTTTTAAACAGTTTGAACTGGAAGCTTTTGGCGGGCGAAAAGGAATAGACGTAATGGTTGACCGAATCGGTATTGGGGAAGCTGACGCGGGTGCCCACAGGAACTGCCAGCACATGGGGCACAAAGGCCTTGTGCTGTTGATCCATAATCGCCAGCGGCGGGTCGTATTTTACCGCCGCTTTGGGTTCGGCATAGACAACAGCGTTTTCCAGTGGCTGGCCCTGGTTGTCCAATACCCCAACCTGCAGCGCCAGGCCATAGGCTGGCGCCCAGCAAAACAGGGTAATAACAAGCAGTAACCAGTCGCGCAGCTTATCCATGGGCGAGGCTCGGTTGGGCAGGTGAAAACTTGGGTGTCGCTTGAGTATAGCCAGCCCGCTCCAGGGCGTCGGTTTTAATGCGCTGGGGCCGGGGCGATTAGTCGTCCAGGGATTTAAGCCATTCCACCAGCGGCTTGAAACGGTAGTTGCTCAGGTAGGGGCGCAGCTGCGCGTAAAATTCCTGATGGGTATTTTGCGCTTCCAGGGTTTTCACCAGTTCGCGCAGGCCGAGGATATTGTGCTGCTGGGCCAGGTCAATAATTTGCTGACGCACTTCTACTGGCGGCAGTTGTAGATTATCGCTGGGGTTGTTGAGCAGCGCCTGCAGTTGGCTGGCATCCACCTGGGCGGGGTCGGCGACCAGCGGCATCTCCAGGTCAAACCAAAAATGGCTACCCCGGTTAAGCGCGCTTTCCACCTGGAGTTGTGCCCCCATTAATTTAACCAGGCGCTGGCTGATGGAGAGGCCCAGGCCCGAGCCCTCGGCGCGGGTAATGGGGTTGTCGACTTGGTGAAAAGCAATAAAGATATTTTTTAAATCCTCGGGTGCTATGCCTATACCCGAGTCGCGCACACTAAAGCGCAATTTGAGATGGTTGCGTGTTTTGCTTGGCAGGGGCGCAATGCTAAACACCACCTTGCCCTTATCGGTAAATTTAATGGCATTGTTGAGCAAATTGAGCAGCACCTGGCGCAGGCGTTTATCGTCGATAAATACCGAGGCGGGCAGCTGCTCCGGGTGATTAAAGATAAATTCAATGGATTTTAAGCGCGCGCTTACCGCCGCCATTTCCATCAGGGTGCTGAGAAAGCCCGCCAGGCCCACTTCGCGCGGATGCAATTTAAGATTGGCTTCATCGACGCGCGAAAAATCCAGAATGTCGTTGATTAGCAATAACAGGTGTTCGGCGCAGCGGTCGATGGTATCTATGCCCTGGCCGTGGCTGGCCATGAGCGCTGCATCGCCTTTGTAGATTTGGGTATAGCCGAGGATGGCATTGAGCGGGGTGCGCAGCTCGTGGGTGACATTGGCAATAAAGCGAGTTTTAGCCCGGTCCGAGGCCTCTATGGCCTGCTTGGCAGTGTGCAGGCGGTGAAACATCACCAGCATTACAATCCACACCGCTGCCAGCAGGCCCAGGGCCAGGCTGGATTCGGCATAGAGTTTGGATTTCATCTCGCCGCTGAGCACCAAAAAATATTTGTCGCTGATGGCGATATCGGCCACGCCCAAAAGCTCGCCGGCGTGATTGATCAGTGGAAGGGAGGATTTAAAGCAGCTGGCGCATTGATTGTTACCTTCGTGTAAATCCAGGCTACCCGTTTTGGCTTTCACCAGGTCATAGTCTATTTGCAGGGCAATGCCCATGACAATGCGCCCACCTATGGCAGGGTCTTCCACTATCATAATTTCCTGCAGGGCGTCGTAGAGTTTTTGTGCGCGCTGTTCGGCTTTGCTGTGCTCCAGCGCCTCCAGCAAAATCGCCGCTTGCGATTGGGCGAGAATTTTGGCCTGGGTTTCGGCCGCGAGATAAAGGCGCGGTTTGAGGGTGTTCTGCCAGTAGCGCCCCAGGGAAATAACAAACGAGGCCAACAGCAACAAAAACACCAAACTAATCAGCAGGTGATTGCGCCAGCCACCAGCGCGATCAAACATTGTTTTAAACGAAAAGTTGCGCGCGCTATTCATACTGCTTGGCAACCTTGAGGTAAAAACTTTTTATTTGCAGGTGGCTGGCGTCCAGGGTGCGCATGTTAATCAGCGGTTGCACAGTGGCCTCCACCGATAGGCCGCCGAGCACACCTTTTTCCACATCACCTTCAAACGGGGAGAAGAGAATTATTTGTTGGGCAATACTGCGCTCTACCAGCAATTGCAGTTCGGTATTGTTAAGTTGCTGGGCGATAAAAATCGCGGCGGGTTTATCCTGGGGTCTAGCTTGCAGTTGTGCCAGGGAGACGAGTTTGATCTGTACTGATTGGTCGCGCACGCTGGACATGGTTTTGGCCAGGGATTGCTGATATTCCAGCGCGGCGCTGTCGCTACTGGCGTAGACCAAATAAATTTGCAGCTCGCCCTTGGCGTCCGCTTTTTTTGCCAACTCCACATCGGCACTAACCAGGGTGCGGAATAGTTTCAGACCAACATAGGCGCGCTTGTCGTCAAAGGTGTCGGCCAGCAAACTTAAGCAGGGCACCGAGCACAGCAGTACCGCCAGAATTAACTGAAGGCAAATAAACCGCCGTAATCGGTACCTGGTTTTTTGCAACATAAAAAATTACAGAGTTAATGGCCCCAAAATATTAAAAACCGTACTCAACCTCTGCCCAGAGTGTGCGCTCACCATTAGGTAGGCCCTCGGGGTATTGGGACGGTGTAGGCACTGTGTTAAAGCGCTGGTTGCCGAGGTTTTTTACCCCCGCCTCCAGTTGCAAATTGCGCTGCGAAAACAGCCGATGAACACTCAATGTGTAATCGAGCAGCGCATAGCGTTGGAAGCGATCCGTGGGTGGAATCCGCGTATGCAACTCCCAGCCTTCCTGCTCACCGACATAGCGCAGGTTGAGCGAGTGGCTGAGTTGCGCATCGCTGTTCCAGGTGATGCCCAGGTTGCCCAACCAGTTAACCGAACCCAGCAGTTTGTGATCCTCATCCAGTGGATCTTTGGCGTTTACATAGGAGACATTGGCAAACCAGGTCCAGTTGCGCCCCAGGCTTTGCTGCCATTCCAGTTCCACGCCCTTGCTGTCTATCTCGCCCAGGTTGTGCCACTCAGGTGGTTGGCCGGGGATAATCCGGAACTCAATCAAATCGCTGATGTGGGAGCTGAACAGGGTAGTGCGCAAGCTGTGGTTGGCGGCGCGGTAGATGTAGCTGATCTCGCTAGTGCTCAGCTGTTCTTCTTTGAGTTTGTGGAACAGCGTACCGGGGATAGCCGACGGCCCCGGATTAAGCTCCATCAGTGTGGGCGGCCTGAATGCCTCGGCGTATTGCGCTTTAAAAATATGTTTGTCGCTGGCGCGCCAGACGGCGGCAATACGCGGCGAGGTGTGGCTACCCCAGTCGTCATAGGAGTCGTAGCGCGCGCCCAAGGTCAACTCCAGCGCCTTACCAATTTGCCACTGGTCCTGCAGGGTCAGGCTGGTTAAGTCGCGCTTGGGTTTATCCATTGCGGTGAATAGCTGATCAATGGGCGCGTCCACTGCATACATATGGCGATAGGTACTGTCGAGCTGGCTGTGGGAATAGCTGGCCTCCATAAACAGCGCGTGGTTGGTCCAGCCGCTCCAGCGCAAGTTGGCGCGCGCATGTTGATTGGCATCGTCACTGCCGTCGCGCCTATAGGTGTCGTTGAGAACTATGGTTTGCGGGCCTGGTGGGTCTATGCCTTTGGGGATGGGCAGGTAGGCCGCATCATCCACTTGCGTATCCAAATTGCCCAGTGACAAGCCGAGGCTTAAGTCCGGCTGTGGTTGCCAGGTTTTGCTTAATTCCACGCTGGTGGCTTTTTCCACCCGCGGGTCGATGGACACCGGCATGGCGGCATTCTGGCCGTACCAGGCGCCGCGCTCAAAATTGGCGTATTGCAGCTGCAGGCGATAACCCTGGTAGCTGAGGTCGGCAAAGAGCAGTTTTCCCTGCGCCTGGTCGTGAACCTCAGCGGGCGAATAGCCCAATCCTGAGTTGGCAAAATTGTCGCGATTGGTGCGCATACCGCTCGGGTCTCTGTCCCAGCTGCTGGCGTTGAGTTTGAGGCTGAGGCCATTGCCAAAGTCGCGACTGACCATGGCATCCAGCTGCTTGAGGTTGTGGCTGCCGGCGCGCACAGCGACCGCGTTGTCGCGCCGCGAAATAATGTTGATCACGCCCGCGAAGGCAAACTCACCATAGAGCGCCGAGCCTGGCCCGCGGATCACCTCAATGCGCTCCACCTGGCTGAGGGGCAAGCGCAGCGCCCAGTCAGCTGAGGCGTTTGCGGCGCGATTGACGGCAACCCCGTCCACCAGGATTTTTAAGTTACTGGCGTTCAAGGTAGCGCCCGCCCCGCGCACGGTGGCGCGCACATTGCCGGCGTTATCGAAAGTAGTGTAGAACCCGGGCACTTGATTAAGCGCTTCTGCCACTGTGGCCAACCCCTGGCTT
>CBINKF010000215.1:0-5833 GCA_966251115.1 uncultured Cellvibrio sp. | reverse complement strand
TATGCTTGCGCGCAATTTTGTTGGAGGTGCGCGGCCAGATGTAATCCGAACCCAGCAGGTAGATTGATTTGGCACCCTTGGTTTTTACCACCCAGTCGATACCGGCAATAATTTGCTGGGTCGCTTCCTGGCCGGTGTAAATTACGTTAGGTGACTGCTCCAGGCCCTCGTAAAAGGTGGGGTAGTAGAGCATGCCGTTGTACTGTTCAAAAATCGGCAGTACCGCTTTGCGCGAAGCGGAAGTCCAGCAGCCAAACACCGCGGCGACCTTGTCGTTCACTAAAAGCTTTTTGGATTTTTCGGCAAAGGTGGGCCAGTCGGAGGCGCCGTCCTCCTGGATAAATTCAATTTTGCGCCCGAGCACACCGCCCATGGCGTTGATCTGATCGATGGCCAGTTTTTCCGCCTGCACTGAGCCGGTTTCGCTGATGGCCATGGTGCCGGTCACCGAGTGGAGAATGCCCACTTTTACCGAGCTGTCCGTCACTGCCAGGCCAGTGGTATTTACCTCGGCCGCTTGGGCGCTCATAAGCGCGCAGCTGGTCGCCAGTGCGAGCAGTCCGGCCTTAAAGGTTTTCAGGGGTTTTAGTTTCATGGTCAATCCTCAGTTCTATTGGCTTTGATTAACGAGTGTTTAAATAACTCAAATTGCTGCGCAAAAAGCTGTAGTGGTGAATCCAGGAAATCCTCGGGGCTGCAGTTGCTGCTTTAGTCCTCGCCTCTTCCACGCTGCCTAATCTAGTGGCCTCACCTACTGGCAACCATTCGATAAATACCCCAGTGGCCTACGTCATTTAACCCATAGGCAGAGGCGCACTCGCGCGGTATTTTTCTTTTGAATAGAGAAGCAATGAAAAAATGCGATCAAAGCGGCGGACAAAAAGCAGCCAGCCGCCGATAAAAACTTGGTACAGCTTTTGAGAGGAAAAGGTTTAGGGGAATAAGCAAGGAGATTGAACCGCACGACAAGCGCCAGCAGCCCCATCCCGCCCAATGAAGATTGCACCAAAGCAAAACGCCGACGAAAAATTTCGCACAATTACAAGGCAAGAGGCCAAGTATTAGCCCCTGAAAAGGGGATTAAACGCGCAACAATTACCCAGCGCCAAGACCATTGCGATACCCAACTATGACCGCCAAACAACATATTTTTCGCGTGCGCCGCAATTACAACCAGTGGGTGGCCAACCAGACCCTGGAGGATTACGCGCTGCGCTTTACCGCCAAAAGTGCGCGCCGCTGGTCCTGCGCACGCGTCGCCACCACTGCCCTGGGAGCTATTTCGTTTCTTGCGCTGGAAGCCATAGGCGGTGCCATTACCCTGCACTATGGTTTTGAAAACGCCAGCCTCGCCATTGCCGCCGTCAGTCTGATTATTTTTTTCAGCGCGATCCCGATCAGTTACTACGCTGCCAAATATGGCGTTGACATAGATCTGCTCACCCGCGGCGCAGGCTTTGGGTATATCGGCTCTACCATTACCTCGCTGATTTATGCCTCCTTCACGTTTATTTTTTTCGCGCTCGAGGCGGCCATACTGGCCATGGCCCTGGAGCTGCTACTCGGCATTGCGCCCGCCTGGGGTTATCTGCTCAGTTCACTGGTAATTATTCCGCTGGTAACTCACGGCATCACCTTTATCAGCCGCTTTCAATTGTGGAGCCAGCCGCTGTGGGTATTACTGCAACTGATTCCCTTTGTCTTTATTCTCTACGCCGATGCCAGTGCGGTTGAAAGCTGGACGCAGTATCAAGGCAGTGCCCAGCTGCAACACAACGCGCCGGCCGGTGCAAACATTTTATTTTTTGGTGCGGCCTCCGCCGTCGTCTTCTCCCTGATTGCACAAATCGGCGAGCAAGTGGATTTTTTGCGCTTTTTGCCACCGCCCAAACCAGGCAAAAAAATGCGCTGGTGGGCGGCGTTAATTGCCGGAGGGCCGGGCTGGATTTTAATTGGTGCAGTTAAAATTCTGGCCGGATCTTTTCTGGCGGTGCTGGCCATTGGCCATGGCATTGGCCAAAACCTGGCCGCCGATCCCACGCGCATGTATATGGTCGCCTTCAGCTACATCGCCAACTCACCTCAGGCGGCGCTGTCCATGGCGGGCATTTTTGTAGTGATCAGCCAATTAAAAATCAATGTCACCAACGCCTATGCGGGCTCGATTGCCTGGTCCAATTTTTTTTCGCGCCTCACCCACAGCCACCCGGGGCGCGTTGTCTGGTTGGTGTTTAACGTCGCCATTGCCCTGCTGTTAATGGAGCTGGGGGTTTACCGCGCGCTCGAACAAACCCTGGGTTATTACGGCATAGTCGCGGTGGCCTGGCTGGGTGCCTTGGTGGCCGATTTAATCATTAATAAACCCCTGGGCCTGAGCCCGCCGCACATAGAATTTAAACGCGCGCACCTCTACGATATAAACCCGGTCGGCTTTGGCGCGATGCTCGGCGCCTCACTGCTGGGCATTCTCTGTCACACAGGTGTATTGGGCGAAGTGGCGCGCGCACTCTCCCACTTTATTGCACTGGCCACCGCCCTCTTGCTGGCACCGCTCATCGCCTGGCGCACCCAGGGACGTTACTATTTGGCGCGCCCGCCGCTGCATACCGCGCATGAAACTGCTGATGCGCTCAACACCTGTTGTATTTGCGAGCACAGGTTTGAAGCCGAGGACATGACTTACTGTCCAGCTTATGCCGGACATATCTGCTCACTCTGCTGCTCACTGGACGCCCGCTGCCAGGATTACTGCAAACCCGGAGCCGACTACAGCTCGCAAATGCGCGAGTTCTTTAAGCATTTTTTACCTCAATCCTTAATTGCGCGTATCAATCCGCGCCTGGGCCAATTTTTTATTTTGATTGTGGTGATTAACGGTCTTTCCGCTATTTTGCTCTCGCTCATTTATTTTCAAACTCCCCTTGCAACGCTGGAGACAGCCGCGCTATTGGAGGCCACCCTGTGGAAGGTATTTTTTCTGCTGGTTATTATCACCGGCGTGGTGAGCTGGCTGTTTGTGTTGGCGCAGGAGAGCCGCCATTTTGCCCAGGAGGAGTCGCAGCGGCAGACACGCCTGTTAATGGAGGAAATTGAAGCGCACGAACGCACCGACCGCGAATTGCAGCTGGCCAAGGAGCAAGCCGAGGCCGCCAACCTGGCCAAAAGCCGCTACCTTACCGGCATCAGCCACGAGCTGCGCTCGCCACTTAATGCCATTCTGGGCTATGCGCAGCTGCTGGAAAAAGATCCGCGTATACCCGAGCACAGGCGCGATGCCCTGGGAGTCATTCGCCGCAGCGGCGAACACCTGGCGGATTTAATTGAGGGCTTGCTGGATATCTCTAAAATCGAAGCGGGCCGTTTGGATTTACACCAGGATCAAGTTTCAATTTCACTGCTGCTGGATCAACTGGTGCATATGTTTAGCCTGCAGGCCGAGGCCAAAGGCCTGGAATTTATTTACCAGTGCAACGACCGTTTGCCAGAGCTGGTTAAAACCGATGAAAAGCGTCTGCGCCAGATTTTAATTAACCTGCTCTCCAACGCTGTGAAATACACCGAGCGCGGTCGCGTAAGTTTTAACGTACGCTACCGCAATCAGGTGGCGGAGTTTTCGGTAAGCGATACCGGCGAAGGTATATCGGCCGACAACATCGAGCGCATTTTTCGCCCCTTTGAACGCGTGCGCAAACCCGGCTCCACCATTGCTGGCACGGGTCTGGGTTTGACCATTACACGCCTGCTCAGTGAAGTTATGGGTGGCGATATTGCCGTGACCAGCACACCCGGCCAGGGCAGTTGTTTTAAAGCCATATTAATGCTCGCGCGTATCGACAGTCCCAGACGCGAGCCGATTGTTGTCGATAGCAGAACTATTGGCGGTTACACAGGGGCGCGTTTAAGTTTGTGGTTGGTGGATGATGAAGATTCGCACCGCCAACTGATGCGCGCCCTGCTCGAACCCCTGGGTTTTGATATTCTCGACCTGGCCAATGCGCAGGAGTTACTCCCGCTGCTGGAAACCGCCCGCGCCAGCGACAACCTACCGGCGCTGTTAATGCTGGATGTAAGCATGCCCGGCCAAAACGGCTGGCAACTTTTGCAAAGCCTGCGCGCGCGCGAATTTAAATTGCCGGTCATTATGGTATCGGCCGACGCCAGTGAAGGCCGCGAGCAACACGGCAACCGCCAGGACGCCGCGCCCTTGCACCAGGCGTATATTATCAAGCCACTGCGCTTGCCGCTGTTGCTTGAGCACCTACAACAATTGCTCGGACTGCAATGGATTTACCAAAGCGATAACCCAGCTGCTCCGCCCTCCCCCATTGCGCAGGTAGCGGCTGCCCTCCCTCTCCATAAGTTCAGCCTCAGCAGTGAAACCCAGGCGGCACTGATGCAACTGGCGCGCATTGGACACCGCAAAGGTTTTCTGGATTTTTTACAACAGCTGGAGCAGCAGCCCTATATCGACAGTAACTGGCTAAAACAAATGCAGCAGCTGGCAAACCGCTATCAATTTGAAAAAATAATTAATTTACTCGAAGGCTTAGATCCTGTTGAAGCTTCGAATCTGGTGGAGCAAGCAGAGTGAACCCAAAAAGCAACAGACCCATAGTCATGGTGGTGGACGACTCGCTCGACAGCATTCACATGCTCAACGATTTGCTAGAGGAGGAAGGTTTTACCGTGCTGGTGGCACTGGAGGGCACCCAGGCGTTAACCATCAGTGAAAATATTCGCCCGGATATTATTTTGCTTGATGCGCTTATGCCCAATATGAATGGCTTTGATACCTGCCGCCATTTAAAACGCAAAGCGCAACTGGCCGACACGCCCATTATTTTTATGACCGGCCTGAGCGATACCGAGCATGTGCTTATGGGCCTAAACGCAGGCGGCGTCGACTATGTGACCAAGCCCATTCGCGGCGAAGAATTAATTGCGCGCATGCGCGTGCACCTGACCAATGCGCGCATTAACCAACAGGCGCGTGCGGCCCTGGACTCCGCTGGCCAGTACCTGCTCACCCTGGACGCCAGTGGCAAGTTGCTCTGGGCCACCACCCAGGTGTACCAGTTGCTGGGCTTAAAAGATGCACTGGATGGCGAGCTACAGTTGCGCGCTGGTTGCCAAATGCAAATTGCCCAGTGGCTTGCGCGCAAGCCGGACAGCGGCCATCAGCTCACCCTGGAGTGCGAGGCTTTTGGCCTGCAATTGGAACTGCTCAACTTAATTGACCAGCGCGAATACTTGCTGCGCCTAAAACAAGTGCAGCAGCCAGATGCTGCCGCCGATTCGCTGCGCCAGGATTTTGCGGTCACCCAGCGCGAGGCCGATGTGCTGCTGTGGATTGCCAAGGGTAAAACCAACCGCGAAATTGGCCTGATTCTGGAGATGAGCCCGCGCACAGTGAATAAACACCTGGAGCAGATATTTAAAAAGCTTGGGGTGGAGAACAGGACATCGGCAGCGGCGCTGGCAATTAAAAGTTTAAGCCGAATTTAAAGTGGCATTAGCACTACTGGCTAAAAAGATAAACGAGCTAATTTAAAGAAAAAAGGCGCCTGAATTACAGGCGCCGAACGACCGACGAGTCCAAAATCATTTTCCTTTTTTGGCCAACTGCAATCCTTTGGCGAGGCAAAACCTCAGAGAGAACACTCGAGCGGATAGATTTCCCCCGGCTTTAAGCCCCCTGGGGTAAACGCCGTCCCTGGCCACAAGTTTATTCGTTAAATTTTCCTATGGTATAGGTTACGCTCACCGGTGAGGGGGTGTAGATAGATGGGCTGTAACCGCCGACGTCATCGTAAGAGAAGCCATAGGTCAGGCC
>CBINKF010000214.1:0-5862 GCA_966251115.1 uncultured Cellvibrio sp. | reverse complement strand
GACCTGGGCCAGCCTGACCCAAAATCTGGGCAGCCTGGCGGTGGGCAGCTATGCCCTGTGTGTGCAGATGAGTTCCGGCCCCTTTAACCTCAATTGGCTCAAGTTCAGTTCCGCCGATGGCGGTGCCCTGGCTCTGGGCACCCAAGCCAAAGGTGACACCAGCAGCTGTATTCACGCGGTGGAGCCGCCGCAGGTGACAGTACCAAGCAAAATCAAGCTGAATCAGTTAGGTTTCCTGCCCAATGCGCAGAAGTTGGCGGTAGTTCCCGCGGTTGCGGCTAGCCAGTTCCAGGTGCTTAAGGCGGGCACCGAGGAGCTGGTGTTGACTGGTGATTTGACCGCCGCCGCAGACTGGGAGCCGGCTTTGGAGTCGGTCAAATTGGCAGACTTTTCCGCCTTAACCGCAGTAGGGGACTATGAGCTCAAAGTTGCCGGTGTGGATGAGATGGCCAGTTTCACTATCGGCAACCAGGCCTACAACAGCCTGAACGCCGCAGCGCTCAAGGCCTATTACTTCAATCGCGCCAGTACCGCACTGCTGGAGGCCAATGCCGGCGTTTATGCCCGTGCAGCAGGTCACCCGGATAACCAGGTTTACATCCACGCCTCAGCCGCCGATGAGTTGCGCCCCGAAGGCACCCTGGTGAGTGCGCCCAAAGGCTGGTATGACGCCGGGGACTACAACAAATATGTCGTTAACTCGGGTATTACCACCTATACATTGCTTGCGGCTTTTGAGCATTTTCCTGCTTACTTCTCTGCCCAATCGCTGAATATCCCCGAATCCGGCGATACTGTGCCCGATTTGCTGGACGAGGCTATGTGGAACCTGGAGTGGCTGCTGGCGATGCAGGACCCTAACGATGGCGGTGTTTACCACAAACTCACCAGCAAGGGCTTTAGCGGCTTTGTGATGCCTGCTGCCGACACCTCCGAACGCTATATGGTGCAAAAAACCACGGCTGCGGCGCTGGATTTTGCCGCCGTTATGGCCACGGCGAGCCGCGTCTATGCCGCTTACGAGAGCCAATTCCCCGGCAAATCGGCGCAAATGCTCAATGCTGCGAAGGCGGCCTGGGCCTGGGCCAAGGCGCATCCGGCGGTCTATTACAGCCAGCCGGCGGACGTGCAAACTGGGGAATATGGCGACAGCAATGTCAGCGATGAATTTGCCTGGGCAGCGGCAGAGCTGTATGTCACCACCGGTGAAGATCCCTATTACAGCGCTATAGGTATAGATAGCCTGGCGACGGATGTGCCCTGGTGGGGCGGTGTGGGCAGCCTGGCCTGGGTGTCCCTGGCGCAGCATCTCAATCAACTGAGTGCGGCCGCCGATAAGGATTTGATTAAATCCAAATTAGATGGCCTGGCTGCGGGTCTGGTCACTAAGAAATCTGCTTCAGCTTATGGTGTATCCATGGAGCTGGGCGATTTTAGCTGGGGCAGCAACTCGGGGGCGCTCAACCAAGCGTTTATGCTAACCGCTGCCTACCAGTTGGATACCAGCAAACGCGCCTATCTGGATGCCGCCCAAGCACTGCTCGACTATGTGCTGGGGCGCAATGCCACTGACTATGCCTTTGTCACCGGCTTTGGCGCGGAATCACCGCAACATATCCACCATCGCCCCTCGGCGGCGGATGGCGTTGATGCACCCGTGCCCGGCTTTGTGGTGGGCGGCCCCCATGTCGATCACTACGGCGACTGTACCGGCTATCCATCGCCACTGGCGGCCAAGTCTTACCTGGATTCTGAATGCAGCTATACCACCAACGAGATTGCCATTAACTGGAACGCTCCCCTGGTGTATGTCTCGGCGGCTTTGGAAGTTTTGACGCCTGGCGACTAGCCCGCGCAAAACGACAGTATTTTGTTAAAACCCATTCCTGGCAAGCTGTCTGGGATGGGTTTTTTGCTAGGGTGAGTTGGATTGGCGTTTACGGAGACGATGAGACTCGCTGGCATTCACAAACATGGCTCCTGCCACACATTTCGCCACAGCTTCGCGACCCAGCTGTTAACTTCTGGTTGTGATATTTGCACGGTGCAGGAGCTGATGGGGCACAGATGTGAGCACCACTATGATTTATACCCATGTGGTAGGAGGGCAGGAACGAGGTATTGCGAGCCCGCTGGACTCACTTTTGTAATGGATTAGTGCGGCAGCGGAAACACACACATAAACACGCTGCCCTTGCCTACTTCGGAAGTAATTTTTAATTCGGCGTCGTGGCGGATGAGTACGTGTTTAACTATGGCGAGACCGAGACCGGTGCCGCCGGTGCCGGAGTTGCGGCTCGCATCCACGCGATAAAAGCGCTCGGTGAGGCGCGGCAGGTGTTTGGCTTCTATGCCTGGGCCGTTGTCGCTGACCGAAACGTAAAAGTGATTTTTGTCCTGCCACAAGAGGATAGAAATTTTGCCCTCGGCCTGAGTGTATTTAATGGCGTTGGTAACCAGGTTGGAGAAGGCGGAGTGCAGCTCTTTTTCGTTGCCCTGCATAACCAGCGGCTTGGTGGTGTTATTGCAAATAAGCGTGAGCGCTTGGTGCTTTTCTTTACTGAGCACTTCGGCTTCGCTTTTTATAACACTCAACAACTGCTCGATATTGATTAGTTTTTGGTTGTAGCCAGCCTCGGTGGTTTCCAATTTGGAGAGTACCAGCAGATCATTAATTAACAGCGACATGCGCTTGGCCTGCTGCAACATTTGTTGCAGGGGCTTGTTCCAACTGGGTGTAGTGTTGTTGTCGGCCAGGGTTTCCACATAGCCGTTGATAACGGTGAGCGGCGTGCGCAGTTCGTGAGAGACATTGGCGACAAAGTCCTGGCGAATTTTTTCCAAATTGTGCAGCTGGGTAATATCGCGCACGACAATCAAGCGCTCGCTTTTACCGAAGGGCGTAATTTGAAATTGCAGCTGTTTGCTGGGGAAGCGCGGCGAGGGTAAATCTATCGGCTCGGCGTAGTTTTGCTCTTCAAAATAGCTGACAAATTTGGGGTGGCGAATAAAGTTGATGACCGATTGGCCCTGGTCTTTGGTGTTAAGTGCGAGCATGCGGTGCGCCGCCGGGTTCCAAAAATCCAGATGGCCGCGGTAGTCGAGAATAATCACGCCATCGCGCAGGGCGGAAGTGATCTCCTGAATGCGCTTGATAACGGCTTGCAGCTCTTCCTTTTCCAGGCGTTGGCGGCGCTGCAGCTGATAGATATTGTCGAATACGCTGCCCCAGAGGCCATCGCTTTCGGGTGGCGCCAGGTCGGTGTGCTCCAGCCAGTGCTGCAGGCGCGCCATTTGTTTGTAGCTGAGGTAGATATACACCAGGCTGCCGACAAACAACGTCAAGCCGGTGCAATCCAGAGGCAGGCCTATGGCCAGGGCGATTATGACAATCAGGACGATGCGCCGGAATTCGGCGCCAAAACCAGTTAACAAGCGGAGGCCTCTTTAACGCAGCGAGCGGCTTTAACAGCCGTGATAAAAGAATCAGGCTTCCACTTTGGTGGAAAAGCGATAGCCAGTACCGCGCACAGTTTGCACCAGATCCTCGTGACCGTCGATGGCAAGCGCTTTGCGCAGGCGGCGAATATGCACATCCACGGTGCGTTCCTCCACATACACATTGCCACCCCAGACGTGATCCAGCAGTTGGCTGCGGGTATAGGCGCGCTCCTGGTGGGTGAGGAAAAACTCCAGCAGGCGGTATTCGGTAGGGCCCATATCTACCGACTGATCATTAATGGTTACGCGGTGGCTGGCCGGGTCCAGGCACAGGCCTTGCACGGTAATGGGTGCGGAGTTTACCTGGGGATCGGTGCGGCGCAATACCGCTTTAAGGCGGGCAACCAGCTCGCGCGGGGAGAAGGGTTTGGTGATGTAATCGTCGGCGCCCACTTCCAAGCCCTGGATTTTGTTGTCCTCTTCACCCTTGGCGGTGAGCATAATAATGGGCAGGTTGGCAGTAACCTCGTCGCGCTTGAGGCGACGCGCCAGCTCTATACCACTGGTTCCAGGCATCATCCAGTCGAGCAGAATCAAATCTGGCTTTTCATCAATGATCAGACTGTGGGCATCCTGGGCGTTGCTGGCCTCAATACACTGGTAGTCAGCCATCTCAAGGGCGACACGCAGCATGTCGCGAATAGCGGATTCATCGTCAACGATTAAGATCTTGCGTCCGGTCATAAAACTCTGCCTAAAAGAGGTTACAGCTTATTGACGCTTATTTAATAAGCGATAGGTTACAGAATTATGACACCGTCATAAATACGTAATTATATCAACACAATGTGCTGACAAAGCGCACATTTGCAGGGGGGGAAATGAAAACACCGTCCAAACGACGGTGTTTTGATCAAATGCGTCTACTGTTGACTGGCTTAGCGGTTATTTAATTATTGGTAATAACCAGATTATCTACTACAAAATCCCCCGTAACCTCCATAGGTTTGCCATTTGGCTGAAAGAATACACCCAGCATGTTGGTGGTATTAGGCAAATTTCTACCAGTTAAATCCACTTCCAAATGATTCCAGTCATTGCCTTTTAGGTTCATAGCCGGCACTTCGGATAAATAGCTAACTGCTCCACCAATTTCACCGGCCTCCAATCCAACGGAAAGGTTGCCATCGGTAATGTAGCTTTTGGGGATATAGACGTCCATGGAAAGCTTGCCCGCACCTAAGCAATTGTTAAAGCCATCGTTATCAACAAAGTTAAATCCAAAGCGACTGCCAATTTGATCCCATTGGGGATGAATACTCACTTGTGCAAAAACTGACAGCCATTGAGCATAATCTGCAGCAAATGTCTCGCTGAGATAGATGCTGATAGGTATATCGCCATTTAGATGCTGTGCATAACATTTGCTACTAGCCAGTGGCAAACTGCCCGTTACCCAGCGGATGTTATCAACCTGAAAATGCGCGCCTGACTGATGCTCCCAGCTCGGCAATATTTCAATCGCCACGGTCACTTTGGTTAAGTCCAAACCACGCGATACCAACGTTGACACTGGCAGTGAAACTTTTTGCCACTTGTTTAATTCAACCGGACTTACTACATATTCAGTACTCTCGCAGGGCCAACCACATACGGCCTTGAATATCAGAGGCATCTGGTCATCACCCAGATTTAATACCTTCAAATCAAACTGCAGGGTGCCTGAGGCAAAGACACTCAGATCAACTGGTGCAATATCAGGAGTCAAAAAGTGCACGCCGCCGTTATATTCCGTACTTGAGTTGTAAACCACATCAAGCACATTGTAGTGGCCGACCTCAGCAGTAGTTAAAATTTGCTGAGCAATCATATTTGTCTCAGCGCCTATAGCTTGCTCTTCCGAACCCTGACCACTGGTTTTGTTAATTTCATAAGTTGTTGGTGCCTGAACACCATCACAGGTTGAATCAATAAATACCTCGCCCTCAGCAAAACTACAGCTGGCAACTGGGCCTGGGTCAACACTAGAGCTGGATGAAGAGGCAATAGATGAACTGCTCGAAGATACTACAGCAGAGCTACTAGACGATTTGGGAGCAGAGCCACCGGTAGAACCTCCACCTCCGCAAGCCGTTAAAAATAACCCAGCAAATGCCAGTGTCAGTAAAAAGAGATTATTCATAGTTTTATCCTTTAATTCATATCGAAGAAGATAACTTCAATCCGGCTCAACAGATGCTCGAAGACACTAAGGCCAAGCCTCACATTAAACGAATGTCAGACACCCAGCCTCTCAACTTTTATAGCCAAACTCGACGCCAACCGAGCAATCGGAAAATTACTTAGTGGGCGTTTGTTAGGGCGCCACCAAAATAAATACAGGGCACCCATAAACTTAAAGACACACCAAAAGCCATTCAC
>CBINKF010000213.1:0-5866 GCA_966251115.1 uncultured Cellvibrio sp. | reverse complement strand
TGCCCGAGCTAGGCACAGTACAGTTGCTGTAAGACCACCATTCACCCTGGGCAATCCAACCGATGTCATAGCCACCGCCGGAATCAGCGGTTGCTTCTATATCAACATTATCGCTGCGATAGGCACCGCCACTGTTGCCGCTGGTGGTGTCGTTATAGGTTGAGTAGTCCTCAGCCTGAAATACCGTTGCCTGGGCGCCGGCAGAGAGCGCAAGCGCCGCCCCACAGGCCATAAGGGTTTGTGATAGACGTTTGTAGTTTCGGTTAAATAGATTCATAGACAGGCTCATTATTGTTGATTAGCGAATGTCCGAACCACGCGAATGCCAAAAGCAAGGTTGCGGAGCTTATTTTCCGTCAGGTGTTGTTTATTATTTTTTTACGCCATGCACGCCATGAGTTAACGCAAAAGATTGGCGCGCGAATAAGGAAAATAGATTTTTAAACTTGCCAGCTGTGCTTTATTAACCCAAGGGCAGTTTATTATTGTTGAAAAATACAGCGTGGCCGTTTAAACAATCGACTTGAGTATAACGATTTGGATAAATTTTGAAATGCGCTAAAAAACGGCTCAGGGCCGGGATTTCCGCGGGTATTCACTTGTCACACCCCGCCTGGACAAAAGTGACTAGTCGTTTACCTGCACCAGAGGCGTAGCAGTGCAAAAAATTTTCCCCTACCTGTCACCTAACATAATTAAGGCAGCTGATGCGGTGGCCTTAGGTAACTAAACTGACGGCGAATGTTACTTTTAGTCGCGTACTTAGTCGCGTACTTAGTCGTGTACTTAGTCGCGTACTTTGGAGGTTGCTTTTAATGACTGAATTGAGCAGTCGCCAGCCCTCAGGGATGCCAAAGCTTTTGATGGAGCTTTCCCATGTTTGCAAAAATAAAAGCTGGGAAGGACTGGACTGGTTAATCACCCCGCAACTACCAGATTAACTATCCAATGAGGAGCGACATTCGGGCACAGATTATTATCCTGCGCCCGGGGATAGAGTGAGCTGAGCCCTACCAGCGGATAAGGCTAAGAGGTCAAAGTTTAAGGCTGTGCAAAAACGCAAGGTGCGCAGCGCGCGTATCTGCCCCTGTGTAAGGCAATAGGGTCCAGGTTTCGCTGGCGCTCATACTGGCATCGGGCGCCAGCTGCTTATAGGGAGCGTGAACTTCCAGCTCCAGCACGCCTTCTTTAGGCAGGTCCGGTAAATAATCCAGATACAACTCCACCTGCCCCTGCTCCGGGTGAATGGCGTTTTTGGGTTGCAGCGGAAATTGCAGGATTAACGCCTGACCATCGCGGAACGCCGCAATCCAACCGGCGGCGGGCTGGATAAACACCTTCCCTTTACTGCCCTGCTTACCCTCTGCCGGGTCCACTAAATCCAGCTGAAAAAAACCATCCTTCAGGCTGGAGGAAACCGGGCCATAATTGTCGTCCGGTAGCTGGTTAATACGCAAATCCTCGGCCCGAGCTACAGGAACATACACCTGGGTAGTGGGGGCAACCCGCGCATTAAACCAAATATCCCAGGCCACAGGCGTATCGCGAAAATTGCGTGCACTGGCCTCAACCCGCACCTGGCTGGGGTTACCCGCAACCAGCGAATAACTTTTGCTGAGCACTAATCCAGAGATTGGGCTGGGCGGGCCTTGTAGCGCCACACCCTCGGCACTGCGCTGCAACACCTGGTTTTTGCTCAGGATTAAATAGGGGTCGGGCGGCCAAATGGCTTTGGCTTCGGCGCGCTCGGCGTTAAGCCGCTGTTGGGTCCACCACTGGCTTTGCGGGCCAACCCAGATCTCCTGCGCGAGATAGCCAACATTGTCGGCATCGGGCGCTATATAAGGGTCTGGTTCGGTGACTACCGCCTCACCCACACGCAAAAAATTCTCCCCGCCCTTTAGCGCAATAGATAACATGCGTCCGCCTATATCCGGGGTAACTTCCACATCCAGGGCTGAGGTCTTCAACGGAATCCGCTCAACCTGGGCCACCACTGGGCCAGACAAACCAAGCGCCACAAAAGCAAGCGAAATCAACGCTGAAGAAAACCGTAAATTGAAGGACATAGTCTTGTTATTCTCGCTGTTAATCTTTTTAACACACACAATCGCACAGGCAATCAAGCTCGGCCAGACCGCTACTACCAATACCCCAGACCACTACTACCAGTGCCACAGGCAAGCGGTGACTATTGTGCCTGTGGATGTTAGCCAAAACACGTTAAAATTCCGCTATTTACACTTTTTGATAAGGAACACCTGTGAATTGGCTCCCACAACAGCTAGACGCCCAACTGATCTACTCTGCCACCACCGAGGCAAATGACAACACCGCAATTAAACAGGCGCTGGAAGCCGCAGCCCGTCAAGCCATAGCGCTGCTGGACAAAACCATCAATGAGGATTCCCTCTACCTGCTGTTTAGCTGGGACCAACCCGCACAGCAGCTAAAAGTGGTGGTGACAGACGCCAGCAAAACCCGGGATTCAGACACGCAAGTGCAATTAAGCTTTAGCCAGCAACCGCGCGAATCGCTAAACCCAGAGGATTTTGCCGAACAGCTGCACTTTTGGCTGAAAGACTTCCTCGCCAGCTATGCGCCCTTTTTTCGCTACTCTCTGGTAGCTATTTTTACCGCTGGCGAGCGCACTCAAACCCGCCTGCTTTAGGCAGTATTCTGCTTTGGCTGCTAGGCTAAAAGGATTCGGACGCCCGCGCGCGTCCCTGGCTTAACCGGAGGAAAACCCCATGTCCGCCCGCTGCGAACAGCTTCCCGCCCACCTGCGTAACAGCCTGATACTGATAGGTATGCCCGGCGCTGGCAAAAGCACTATTGGCTTATTGCTGGCCAAAAACCTGGCCAAGGATTTTGTCGATACCGATCTGCTAATCCAAAACACCCAGGGCAAAACCCTGGACGATATTCTGCGCACCCAGGGCTACTTAAAATTGCGCGAACTGGAGGAACAGCAGCTCACCAATGCCTGCTATGCCAACCACGTCATCGCCACTGGTGGCAGCGCCATATACAGCGAAAAAGCCATGAAGCATTTGCGTCAGTTTGGTCCTATCGTTTTTATAGACGTCGGCTGCGAGGAGTTAGAACGGCGAATTCACGATATGGATACGCGCGGTATTGCGCGACCGGCGGAGCAGAGTTTTGCCGAAGTATTCGCCGAACGGCGCCCGCTCTACCACCGCTACGCCGATGTAGTCATAGATGGCAGCAATAAAACCCAGGACCAGCTAGTCGATGAAATTATTTATTGGGAGGGTGAGGGCTACGCCGAAATTGATGCCTAGCCCCCAGGGTGGACATTTAACCTTTTGATGTTTGATTGGCGCCATCTTTTTTAGTGGCCGAGCGCAAACGCGTCAGGTTTTTCAGCAAATCAAACCAGAAAGGCGCGCCAAACAAAGAGGCCGAGGCAGTTACCAGCCAGCCCAAAAACCAGGTTTCCTTCAGCTTGCACAAGGAGTCAGCCTGCCAGCCAATAGGCAATTCCTGAAGTGCTGGCAAGGCTTGCTTAGCGGTGAGCAAATCCCCCGTAACATTCAACTGCGCCACCAGTTGCGGTTGCAGCCAGAGTGTTTTAAACAGCTGAACACTGTCGATGTTAAACACTATGGTAATCACCAGCGCAATGGCAAAACACCAGAGCTGCGAGTTGCGTTTATAGGCCGCGGATACCTGCTCCATGCTCGAATCAAACCATTTGGCTACTTCATCCTGGATTTTTTCTGCATCGTCTTGGAATTTGGCGTGAAAGTGATTCATAACTTGCGCCAGCTGCGAGTCGCCCATTGTCGCCGCTGTTTTCGTTTGTGTACCTGCGGCGGCCGATTGGTCTGTAGCCGTCGTGGATTGATCGCTGCCAGACGCCGCTTGCGTACTGCCAGCCGTTGCGAGACTTGCGCCCGCCGCCTGAGCGCTGGCATTTTTATCCTTCCACATACCAATCATCACCGACGCAAAATCGCTGGCGGCTATGTAGGCGGGTTTATTTTTAATCGCTTTGATCGAGTCGGCGGCACCCGATCCCAGAGGATGAGCGACACCATGGTTGTAAATTGCCATCAGCAACTCTTTACCCACGCCATCCTGCTCGGCATTGAGCAGATCGCTAATTCCCTTGAGCAAGTTGCGCGAGCGCAAATTCAACCAATTGGCAATAGCCTCAAAAACCGAACTGCTCATTAATGCGACAGAGGCGTAACAAAATACCAGGCCTATGGCAACTTCCAGCACATTACTGTTAAACATGACAGGCTCCTTTGACGTTTATCGAGGTTATTTGGCCTGGACTATAACCAAAGTCAGTGACAGAAAATAGAGGCCGCAATTAATTTGCTATTGTGAAATTATTGTCAATTTCCCCTTACTCGGCCGCGCAAACTACAAATTACCGCCAGCAGCGGTGATAATGGCGAGCCAACATAAATCAGGGCTGTATTAATGAATGGATTGTTTCAACGTCTAGGCGCCGCTGTAAGCCCCGCGCATCTGCGTCAAACCTTGGCCATAGCGCTAAAAAAACACCGCAAAGCCATAATTACTGCGCTTGGGCTGCTAGCGCTCTACTGCCTGACCTTAGGCTTGCTTGCCCCCTGGTTAATTGAGCAGCAGTTGCAGCAAATGGCAAAAACGCGCCTGCAACTGGAATTGCAGATCGAAAAACTGCGCATCAATCCGTTTAGCCTCAGCCTGGATGTCGAAAACCTCCAACTCAGTGGCGAGGGCCTGGCCAAGCCGCTGGGGTTTCAGCGTCTCTATGTAAATTTTCAACTATCCAGCCTATGGCGCTGGGCCTGGAGTTTTAAGGAGTGTCATCTGCTTGGCGTTTACGGACAATTAGTGCGCAACCAGGATGGAACCACCAACTTCTCCCCCTTAATCGCCCGCTGGCAAGCCAGCGCACCAGCAGTGAACGATCAAGCCCAAAAGCCTGAAACGCAAGCAGCCGCTCCACGTCTGTGGATTGAGGATTTTCAAATCACTCTGGATGCCTGGGCGCTGGATGACCTGACACTCGCGACAGCGTTTCACACGCAATTGGGCCCCATTAATCTACAGGCAGCAAACCTCTCCAGCCTGCCCCATAAAACGGGTCAGCAGCGCTTTTCGTTGAACACCCCCCAGGGGCTGCAGGTCCAGTGGAATGGCACTATTAGCCTGCAACCTTTTAGCAGTAGCGGTCAATTTCAGCTGCGGGGTCCGCTGCTACATTTAGCCAGCGAATATCTGCAGGATCAATTGGCCTTTAGTATTCCTGCAGATAAATTTTCCCTGGCATGCGCCTATCAATTTTCCCTGGCATTCGCCAATCAATTGCCAGCTGGTACGCAGCTAGCGGGTGATGCGCAACATCCGCTGCAGGTTGAACTCAAACAAATTAACCTCGACCTGCGCGAGCTGCAGTTAGTGGACAAGCATCAGCAGACAAAAATTTTCCAGCTTCACCAAGCCAAAATTTCCAATGCCAGTTTGACCTGGCCAGCGCAGCAACTCAGGTTACCGCAAGTGACGTTTAACCAGGGCGAGCTCTGGGTGAATAAAAATGCGCTGGGCGAAATTAATCTGGCGCAACTTGTTGGTCCCCAAACGCGTGAAACTGCACCACATACCACACCCCAAAACGCCCCGCAAACCGGCCCCCAATCTGCACCGCAGAACACTTCTTCTGCCAGCTCCCGGCCCTGGAATATCAGCAGTCAAAAACTCGGCTTGCAAAACTGGGCGATTCACTGGCGCGATCAGTCCCTGCCCACCAGTGCGCAACTGGATGTAAAAAATTTCCAACTAGCGCTGGCGCAGCTGAGTAATCAACCCGAACAAAAAATGCAATTCACTACGGGCTTTAACC
>CBINKF010000212.1:0-5868 GCA_966251115.1 uncultured Cellvibrio sp. | reverse complement strand
GCCGCTACCGGCGCTATGGCGCTGCTGATGGTCACCCTGGTAAAAGAGCACGGCTTGCAATACCTGCTCGCCGCTACACTGCTTACCGGTGTGCTGCAAATTGCTGCGGGCTTTTTGCGCCTGGGGGATTTAATGGGCTTTGTCTCGCGCTCGGTGGTGACAGGTTTTGTCAACGCCCTGGCGATTTTGATTTTCCTCGCGCAATTGCCCGAGCTGACCCATGTCAGCTGGCATGTTTACGCCATGACGGCTGCTGGCCTGGGCATTATTTATCTCTTCCCCTATGTGCCGGTGATTGGCAAGGCGCTGCCATCGCCGCTGGTGTGCATATTGTCGCTCACCCTGGTGGCGGTGGTGTTTGGTATTGATGTGCGCACCGTGGGGGATATGGGCCAGCTGCCGGACACGCTACCGATATTCCTCTGGCCGGACGTACCGCTTAATCTGGAAACTTTAAAAATTATTCTGCCCTATGCGATTCCCATGGCCCTGGTCGGCCTGCTCGAATCCATGATGACCGCGACTATTGTCGATGATATGACTGACACCAACAGCGATAAAAATCGCGAGTGCAAAGGTCAGGGCCTGGCCAATCTTGCCACCGGCCTGCTCGGCGGTATGGCCGGCTGTGCCATGATTGGCCAGTCAGTGATTAACGTAAAATCCGGCGGCCGCACTCGCTTCTCCACCTTGATTGCCGGTGCGCTCTTGCTGGTTATGGTGGTTTTCCTCAGCGACTGGATTCGCGTGATTCCCATGGCGGCGCTGGTGGCGGTGATGATTATGGTCTCCATAGGCACCTTTAATTGGGGCTCAATTACCAGCTTCCGCAAATATCCCTTGTCATCCAATGTGGTGATGCTCGCCACCGTTGCCGTAGTGGTGGCCACTCACAATCTGGCTTTGGGGGTGTTTGTCGGCGTGCTTTTGGCCGCGCTGTTTTTCGCCAACAAAATCAGCCACTTTATGGAAATCCAAACGGAGCTGGATAGCGATAACCAAGTGCGTTATTACCGCGTACTGGGCCAGGTATTTTTCCGCTCTTCAGGCAAGTTTGTTGAAAGTTTTGCTATGGACGAATCGGTTAAGCAGGTGGTGATTGATGTATCCCAGGCGCATTTCTGGGATATCACTGCGGTAGCGGCGCTGGATAAGGTAGTGCTCAAACTGCGCAAGCGCGGCATCCAGGTGGATGTGCTCGGCCTAAACGCCGCCAGCGCCACTATTGTCGATGACTTTGGTGTGCAGAATAAACCCGGTGCGCAGTTGCTGTTGGATCACTAAAAAGGCGCGCTCAACAGCCATAAAAAATCTTGCGAACCATAAAAAATCTTGCGAGCCATAAAAAAGCCCCCTTGCGGGGGCAACAGAGGTCGTGCAGCAGGTTGCTTTAATTAGCGTTAACTCAAGCAACCTGCTTGTTCTTTACCGCAGCAGGTGCGTCTGCTTTTTTGCTGGAAATTGGTTCAACTTTTTTTTGCTTCTCATAGAGGAAGCGCAGCACTGCCGAGCGGTAGTGGTTGTATTCCACATCGTCGGCCAGCTCCAGGCGATTGCGCGGACGCTCCAGTTTCACATCCAGTATTTCACCCACAGTGGCGGAAGGGCCATTGGTCATCATCACAATGCGGTCAGAGAGCAACACTGCCTCGTCCACATCGTGGGTAATCATAATCACGGTATTGCCCAGTTCATTTTGAATCTCCATTAATGAATCCTGCAGGTGGGCGCGGGTGAGGGCATCCAGTGCGCCAAAGGGCTCATCCATTAACAACACTTGTGGCTCCATCGCCAGGGCGCGGGCAATACCCACGCGCTGCTTCATACCGCCGGAAATTTCGTCCGGGCGTTTGTGCATGGCGTGGGTCATGTGCACCAGCGCCAGGTTGTGTTCAATCCAATCGCGCATTTCGCCGCGGGATTTTTTGCCTTTAAACACCTGCTTAACCGCCAGCTCCACATTTTGGTAAGCGGTGAGCCAGGGCAGCAGCGAGTGGTTTTGGAACACTACGGCGCGCTCGGGACCAGGCTCATTAACTTCTTTGCCATTGAGCACCACGCCGCCGGTAGTGGCCTGATAAAGTCCGGCAACAATATTGAGTACGGTGGATTTACCGCAGCCAGAGTGGCCGATCAGCGATACAAATTCGCCTTTACTGATTTTTAAATTGACATCCTTGAGCGCGCAAAATGGGCCTTTGGGTGTGGGGAATTCAATACCAACCTGGGTGAGTTCAAGATGAGAGATGCTCATAATTCTTTCCTCTGCTGTGGCGCCGCTGTGGCAGCGCCAAATAATTTTTTAAACAGAATCTTACTGCTGGCCTAGCGCACTACCGCGCTCTTATCCCAGTTAACCCAGCTTTGAATTAACAAGATGGCGCGGTCGAGAAAGAATCCGATCAGGCCGATAGTGAGCACTGCCACACAAATGCGGCTGAGTGATTCGGACGAACCATTCTGGAATTCGTCCCACACAAATTTACCCAGGCCAGGGTTTTGCGCCAGCATCTCGGCGGCGATCAACACCATCCAGGCGATACCCAGGGAGATACGCAAGCCGGTAAACATCATGGGGATGGAAGAGGGCAGTACAATTTTGATTACGTGGGTCAACCAGCCCAGACGCAGTACGCGGCTGACGTTCTGTAAATCTTTGCTCACCCCGGCAACACCTACGGCGGTGTTAATCATGGTCGGCCACAGGGAGCAGAGGGTGACGGTAAACATGGAGATGACAAAGGATTTGGAAAACATCGGCGAGTCGGTGACGTAAACTGCACTTACCACCAGGGTTACCAGCGGCAGCCAGGCCAGCGGCGACACGGGTTTAAAAATTTGGATGAGCGGATTAAACGCTTGATACAGCCGCTGGCTCAGGCCGATCACTATGCCTATGGGGATGGCGATAAAAGTGGCTGCCAAAAAGCCGCACAGAACGGTAATCAAACTGGTTTCAATTTTGTCAAAATAGGTTGGGCGACCGGAAAATTCGCGCACTTTAATTTCAGCGTTTGGATCTGCCGCGAGAATGTCCGCATTGCGTTTTTCCTGGCGCGCATAAAAATCGCTTTCACGTTTTTTTTCGCTTTTGTATTCGTCAATCAGGTTGTTCCACTGCTCATAAACCTGGCCAGGGCCGGGGAACTGGCCCAGCGACGTTTTGACATGAGGCGCACCGACATGCCACAAAAACAGAAAGGCGAGCAATCCGGCCATGGGCACCAAAATATTCAGCACCAGGCTGCGCATTTTGTTGGGTGTCATTTTTTCCAGATTGATTTTTTTTAGGGAGGTCATTGCGATACTCATGATCTTTTCCTCTGCAACAGGTGCAGCTGAGCTGCACCTTATAATTGTCTAACGGGGTAGGGCTTAGAGCTTCTGGTCGCCTTTAAGGCCAATGGCGAATTTGGTCAGATACTCGTTGGGCTTGGTCGCGTCAAAGGTCACACCATCGATAAACTTGGTTTCATCAGGGGCGCGCATGCCGGTCACCTTATCCAGGTCGGGGAAATCAGAAGCTTTCATTTTTCCCTCCTCAATCAGGTCTTTAACCGCCTGGCGATACACCTCGGGCAGGAACACGCTTTTGGCGGTTTCCATATACCAGCTGTCGGGTTTGGCTTCGCCAATTTGGCCCCAGCGGCGCATTTGGGTCAGGTACCAGATGGCATCCGAGTAGTAGGGGTAGTTGGCGTTGTAGCGGAAGAACACGTTGTAGTCTGGCTCGTCGCGCAGGTCGCCGCGGTCGTACTCAAACTTGCCGGTCATGGAGTTGGCAATGACTTTGTAGTCGGCGCCCACATAGTGGGAAGCGGAAATCATTTTGGCACCGGCAGAGCGATTGGCGTTGTTGTTGGCGTCGAGCCAATAGGCGGCGCGGATCAGCGCTTTAACCACGTGGATGTGGGTTTTGGGATACTTGTCGGCCCAGGCTTTGGTTACGCCAAACACTTTTTCGGTAAGGTTGGAATGAATGTCGTGGTTGGTAACAACAGGTACGCCAATTCCGCGAAACACTGCCTGCTGGTTCCAGGGTTCGCCCACCATATAACCTTTAATCGTGCCGGCTTCGAGGGTGGCGGGCATTTGCGGTGGCGGTGTTACCGAAAGCAAAACATCTGCATTTAGTTGGCCGGTAATATCACCTTTTGCCGGTGCATAAAAACCTGGGTTTATACCTGCCGCAGCAAGCCAGTAGCGAATTTCGTAGTTGTGGGTAGACACTGGGAACACCATACCCATGGGAAAAGTCTGCCCCGCGTCTTTGGCCTTTTGAATAATGGGTTTAAGCGCATCAGCCTTGATGGGGTGAATAGGTTTGCCGCTGCCATCAACCGGTACATTCTTTTTCATTTGTTTCCAAACGTCGTTGGAAACTGTTAAGCCATTGCCGTTAAGGTCCATGGTAAAGGCAGTGACTAAATGGGCGCTGGTGCCAAAGCCGATAGTGGCGCCTATGGGCTGACCCGCGAGCATGTGGGAGCCATCCAGCTCGCCGGTAATAACGCGGTCGAGCACTACTTTCCAGTTGGCTTGCGCCTCCAATTCCACACTCAGGCCTTCATCATCAAAGTAGCCATTTTCGTAGGCGACAGCCAAGGGCGCCATGTCGGTCAACTTGATAAAGCCAAATTTTAACGTGTCTTTTTCCGCTGGGCCTGTAGCAGCCTGAACACTGCTTAAGCTGGATACAGCGGCTGTAACACCCAGGCACAAAGCCAACAAATGTTGGCGAGTTTTGGGCGCGCTTATCGTTTTTGTTTTGGTAAATATTTTTTTAAATATTGTCGGTGAAACCCATCTAGTCATGGTGTAACTCATAGCGTTGCTCCTGGCTGCGGTTAAGCGATCAAATTGTTGTAAACGACTGGCCAATACAGATTAAGAAAACTTAAGGATGTTAAAGCTGGGAGAAGCTCGACCCGGACCGTGTTATCTTGCCCTGAACCCTAGCAACTCAATTAAGTGCGCACCTGGGGACTTATTCAAACACTGTGCCAAGTTCAAAAATCACTCTCTTGGGGCAAAACCGGTAGCTTGATCCTCAACCAAGTGCAGGGGGCAGAGGGGAGAAAAGTGGTTTTGCACTGGCGCGAATCACTAAAAAAATTGCAGTGCATTTTTGGGGCGTAAAATTGGGCGCAGGGACAAAAAATGTTGCTGGCTTTGGTGCGGTAGCTGCACTTTAATTGCGCAGCAGCCAATTTGCTGTGGATGTTGTTGCAGTTTCCGGCTTTGCCTCGCACCGCCTATACACTTTATAAATACTAAAAATCTTGTTGTATTTCCGCAGGTTATAAAGCCCGGTCGAAGTTAAAACTGAGTCTATACTGAGACTAACTATGCGGACGCTAGCGAGTAAGAGATCGATGATTTTTTTGCGAATAGCCCTGGTTCTAGGCCTTTTTTTGTGTTGGGGCTGTACCTCTCTGGTGCAAAATCCCGAGTACCAGCCAAATCCCCAAGTGCTCGCCGATGCGTTGTCGGGGCGGGACGTGTTGGGGCAGGATTACCGCGCCGACGAATTACCCAATGACGATCTTTTCAGCCTGACCCCGGAGATGGCCAGATTTGCCGAGCAGGCGGTGGCCAACGCCAACAACACCGATAAAAAAACCGAGGCCCTGCACACCGCGCTACTCAGCCAGTACGGGCGCGGTATTAACTACAGTGCTTACACCACCATTACCGGCGCCCAGGCATTTGAGCAGCGCCAGGCCAATTGTCTGAGCTACACGTTGCTGTTTGTCACTATGGCCAGGCATGTGGGAATTAATGCCCAATTTAATGAAGTGATGCTGCCGCCCACCTGTGATATGCGCCCCGACAATACCTATTTGTTTATGCACCACGTCAATGCCA
>CBINKF010000211.1:0-5874 GCA_966251115.1 uncultured Cellvibrio sp. | reverse complement strand
CTGCTTCCATTATTAATGACGCGCCTATAGTCATAGAAAACACATCCACCGGCATCCCTTGGCGCCCGGAAAATGACGACGGCAAATTCAAAGGCCCCATGCGCCTGCGTCAGGCGCTGTATCAATCGCGCAACCTGGTTTCCATACGCTTGTTGAGAGCCCTGGGAATGCAAACCCTGCTCGACAGCCTGACTCGCTTTGGCTTTAACAAGGACGAATTCCCTCGCGATCTGACTCTCGCGCTGGGAACTCACGCCCTCACCCCACTGCAAATGGCGGGGGTTTACTCAGTTTTTGCTAACGGCGGCTACAAAATTGACCCTTATCTGGTCACCAGGATTGAAGACGCGAAGGGCAAGATAATCTATCAAGCCAACCCCAAAAAAGTTTGCCAGGACTGTGAGGGCCAGCAACTGCTGACCAGCGATGACACCGATGACGAACCCACCCAGGCGCCGCTGGACCCGAGCCCCCAGGCGCCGCGGATTATTGATAAACGCATCGTTTACCTGATGGACTCCATGCTTAAAGACGTGGTACTCAGAGGAACCGGGCGCCAGGCAATGGAGCTGGGGCGCAATGACCTGGCCGGCAAGACCGGTACCACCAACGGCCCACGTGACACCTGGTTCTCCGGCTACAATCCCAAGCTAGTGGCGTCCGTATGGGTAGGTTTTGATCAGAACACCCTGCTCGGTCGCCGCGAGTTTGGCAGCTCGGCAGCACTGCCCATTTGGATGGATTATATGCGCGTCGCGCTGGATGGCATGCCCGAGCAAATGCGCCGTCAGCCGGAGGGTATAGTGACAGTGCGCATCAACCCGGAGACAGGCAAGCCCGCTCAACCGGGCGACCCGGATGCCATCTTTGAAGTATTCCTCGGTGAAAGTTCTGGTCACGCACAAGCGGATTCCGGCGAAGAAAATGAAGGCACAACGCTGCCGGACGAGCTTTTTTAAACACTGATCAAGGCGCGGTCACGCCCATCGCCAGGGGTGACCGCAGCGACATCAGCAATGGCTTGCGCCTTGAGCCTTTGCCGCCGCGCTTAACCACCCAGCCCTGCAGCTCCAACTCGCGCCCGCGCATTGCCTGCCAATCCTTGACCTTGAAGCCCCCACTCGCTCCAAAGGTGCGCCAATCCGACTTGGCGACCCTGACCACCAATTTCCCCTCCAACTCCAACCAGGCCGCTGAGTTGACAGTCACCCGCTCCACGCGCCCGCGAATACGCATAAAGCCGGTATCTGCACGGGCCAGACTCAAGCTCTGACGCGCGCGCCAGGCCGGGCTGCCCCATACCCCCAGGTTATGGCGCCTGGCCCGCTGCTGCAGCTGAAAAAGACACTGGGCCTGATGATTGTTTGGGGGTATTGCTATAGCGAAGGCCAGCCCCTGGCGTGCCAAACTGGCCGCCAGGCTTTGGCCCTTTTTATCGTAGACATGCGCCAGAGTGCGGCCATAGCGATCCTGGGGTTGATCGCCAAGCGCGAGCCGCACCTGATAATTTGCAGCGCGCACAAACGCCTGGGCGGCCGCTTTTGCTTCAGGTCCAAGCGCTTGGCTGGGCTGCTGGCGATGCGCAATCTCCGGGGCATTAATGCCAATAACCCGCACACTGCGACCATCAGCCAGCTTCACAGTATCGCCATCCAAAACTCGCTCAACACGCACCGCTGGCCCCTGCGGCACACCACACTCAGCCTGAGCCCGAAGGGAAAACATCCAGCTAACACCCAGGCATAAAAAAACGCCGAGGATTTTAGCCCTCGGCGTTTTCACTGGCAGCTTGTGCAGTTGCTTAACTGCCACCGGCTTATTTCTTGGCAGCGATACGGCTGCTGAAACGCTTGGTGAAGCGGTCGATACGACCACCGGTATCAACGATTTTTTGCTTACCGGTATAGAAGGGGTGACATTCGTTGCACACGTCAACGTGGAAGTCTTTACCCAGGGTAGAGCGGGTTTTGAAGGTGTTGCCGCAGCTGCAGTTAACCGCTACTTCAACGTAATTTGGGTGGATTTCTGGTTTCATGATCTATGCCTTGACGTATTTTGTGCCGCCACCCGGACGTCTGCCGAGCACCGCACAACGGTTAAAAAGAAAACGGCTAATTTTGGAGGCGGGGATACTAACAGAATATTTGGCCAAGGCAAGTAGAATCTGCTTTGCGCTGCACAAGAGCGACAAAGCGGCCTGTTAGCCGTGCACGATTAATCAGCAGCGCACGATTATCAGTAGCGCACAACGAATGAATCCGCCGCAAAAAAACGGGAAAAGAACGCGATCAACGCGCCTTGGCGCCGACCGCCGACCGCCGACCAGCTACTGCCTCAGGCCGGGCGCGGAGTCCAGACTTTGCACCAGCCGGTTGCCTTTACCTGCTTGCCGGGGAAGATATTGCAGCCCAACCAATCGCCCTCGCCCTTGGCCTGGGCGCAGTTGGCGCAGTGACTGCCCTCCACGGTGGATTGGACAACATAGCCCAGAGCCTTGGCCTGGGGGTCATCTTCGCTAAGATGAGCCATTTCATCGGCACGCACCTGGTACACGGGGATTAGACTCGCTCCGGCTGCCAAACCAGTCATTTTGATAAAATCACGACGCTTCACGGTAGTCACTCCATTCGTAGTAGTAATTTGTGCCAAGGGCACAGCTATAGCATTGTAGTTTAGCGCACCCGATTCTCCATAAACCTGGACATCAGGCATTGATCTAAGTCTAGTGAGATTTACCCAATTGGTTAAATTACCATCAACACTCAACAAAAAAGCCTTACTCCCACCAAAAATCCTTAAGAGACAAGCAGATGCGCGAATTTACCGATAAACTTTGCCGGCTTTCCAGCTAGGGTTATTACCATCTCGCCCATGAAAATTCTCGAACTTGCACTCCCCACCCCCCTGCGGCGACGCTTTGATTACCTGGCGCCCTCAGAGTGCGGCGCAGTAACTCCCGGACAGCGGGTGGCTGTGGCTTTTGGCAAACAGAATCTGATCGGTCTGCTGCTGGCGCAAAAAGAAACCAGCGAATACCCACTGGAAAAGCTCAAACCGGCACTGGCGGTGCTGGATGAACAGCCGGTATTGGATGCACATCTGCTGGATTTATGTACCTGGGCCGCCGACTACTATCAATCACCCCTGGGCGACGCCCTGCAAGCGGCCATGCCGGTATTGCTGCGCCAGGGCGAGCTGGCCCAGAGGCGCGGCGAGCCTGCGTTTGCGCTCACCACCGAAGGTAAGGGCTTGCCTCAAGGCGCACTTAAGCGCGCGCCCAAACAAGCCGCCCTCCTGGCCGCACTGCAAGCACAGGATTACGTCACCCGCAGCCAGCTGGATCTGCTGGAAATTCCGCGCAGCATCGCCAAAAACCTGATCGACAAGGGCCTGGCCAGGGAGATTGAGGTGATTGCCCGCGACGATTCCCCAGCCCACCTCTTGCGCCAAGCGCCCCTGGAGCTCACCCGGGAGCAATCCCAGGCGCTAGCTCAGATCAAACAGGGTGAGTTCGGCTGCTATCTCCTGGACGGCGCCACCGGCAGCGGCAAAACCGAGGTTTACCTCCAGGCAATCGCCCAGGCGCTGGAGCAGGGCAAACAGGCGCTGGTGCTAGTGCCGGAAATCGGCCTCACCCCGCAAACCCTGGCGCGCTTTATCCAGCGCTTTGCCGTATCGGTCGTCGCCCTTCATTCCGGCCTTAACGACCGCGAGCGGCTGGATGCCTGGCTGATGGCGCGCGATGGCAGTGCGCGCATTATTATTGGCACCCGCTCGGCGATTTTTACCCCGCTGGCAAGCCCCGGCATCATTATTGTCGATGAGGAGCACGACAACTCTTTTAAGCAGCAGGATGGCTTTCGCTATTCGGCGCGGGACCTGGCGGTAGTGCGCGCGCAGCGACTAAATATTCCGTTAATTCTCGGCAGCGCCACCCCCTCGCTGGAGAGCCTGCACAATGCCTACCAGGGCCGCTACCAGCTGCTCACACTAACCGCCCGCGCTGGCGCCGCCAAGGCGCCGGAAATCCAGTTGCTGGATATTCGCCAGCAAAAACTGCACGAGGGTTTTGCCGCCGCCAGTTTAGCGGCTATTAACGATACGCTCGCAGCGGGTAATCAGGCGCTGGTGTTCCTCAACCGCCGCGGTTACGCCCCGGCACTGGAGTGTCACAGCTGCGGCTGGCTGGGCAAGTGCAGCCACTGCGATGCACGCCTGACGCTGCACCAGAGCCCGCGCCATTTGCATTGTCACCATTGCGACCACCAGCGCGCTGTACCCAATTTCTGCCCCGAGTGCAGCAGCCCGCAACTCTTCCCCCTGGGCATGGGCACCGAGCGCAGTGAAGACTGTTTGCAACAGCTTTTCCCACAAGTGCCGGTAATCCGCGTCGACCGCGACTCCACCCGCAATAAAGACGCCATGCAAAAGCTGCTGGCCGATGTTCATGCCGGCACGCCCTGCATTCTGGTGGGCACCCAAATGCTGGCCAAAGGCCACCACTTTCCCGATGTGACCCTGGTGGTAATTATCGACGCCGATGCCGGCCTGTTCAGCACCGATTTCCGCGGCCCGGAGCGCATGGGTCAGCTCCTGCTGCAGGTTGCCGGGCGCGCCGGACGCGCGGAAAAGCCGGGCCGCGTGCTAATCCAGAGCTATCACAGCGACCACCCCTTAATGCAAACCCTGGTCAGTCGCGGTTATCACACCCTGGCCCAACTGGTGCTGCGCGAACGCCAGGTGACCCAGATGCCACCCTTTCGCCACCTGGCGCTGCTGCGCGCGGAGAGTAAACGCCCGCAACTGGCCATGGAGTTTTTGCGCCGCGCGCGCAGCCTGGCGGAGCAACTGATGCCACCCAGCCCCCAGCTCAGCTACCTGGGGCCGTTGCCGGCAATGATGGAAAAACGCGGCGATCGCTTCCGCTACCAGCTGCAATTTAATTTCTGCCAGCGCCGCTCGCTGCAACAGCTGCTCAACCAACTGGCACTACAGCTGGAGGCAGAACCTCTGGGCCGCTCGGTGCGCTGGGCGCTGGATGTCGACCCGCAAGAGATGTAAGCCTAGCTAAAGCGCGCGCCCACCCAGCTCGGCCAACATAAAATCGATCAGCGCGCGCACCCGCCTGGGCATAAGGTCGCGCCGCGCATAGCAGAGGTGAATCGGCGGCCCCAGGCAGTCGCAATCAGGCAGCAGCTGCCTTAGCCTTCCCGCCGCTAGATCCCCCTCTACCAGATGCAGCGGCAACATCGCCAGGCCCATACCGGCACGCGCCAAATCGGCCGCCCCCTCAAGGGAGTCCACCTCGATTTGATAATCGCTCAACTTGTAAACCTGCTGCTGCCCATACACGCGAAAGTTCCAGGTGCGCGGCTCGCGCAGGGTCAAAGGGCGATAGGCAATACAAGGGAAACCGGGTAAATCCGCCAGACTATGCGGCTCTCCCGCTGCCAGCACCGCGGGCGCCGCCACCAATACCACCTGAATATCGCCCAAGGGGCGGGCGATCATTTCCGCCTGAGGCAAATCGCCAATGCGAATCGCCAGATCTATCGCCTGGCCCACCAGGCTCTCGATGCTATCGCGCAAATGCAGCTGGATGCGCACCCGCGGGTGCTCGCTCACAAAGCGCGCCACCAGTGGCGCAATATAGCGGCGGCCAAAGGCGTGGCTAACTGATAGACGCACCAGCCCCTGCAGCTCGCCCTCACCCTCGCTAAGCGCCGCCAATGCGGCACTGACCTCCGCCAGCGGTCGCTCCAAATCGAGCACCAGTGACTGATCTTCATCGGTGATCACTACCTGGAGCGTACTGAGATTGCAGAGGCGAATATTCAACTGCTGCTCGGTGTCGGCGATCTGCCGGCTGATGCG
>CBINKF010000210.1:0-5935 GCA_966251115.1 uncultured Cellvibrio sp. | reverse complement strand
TGCGCTCGCTTGATCATCTTATGCAGCAGCGCCAGAGCGCTGCTTACACCACCGCCAACGGCCGCACAAGGGCGCGTTTTAATCAGCCCCGGGTAGGCTTGGCCAGTGATAAAATTATCACCTTGAGTTTGGCTGCGGGCGGACTGCAGGCGCTGGATTATGTATTGGCGCATTTACCGGCGGACGTCGAAGGTATTGTGGTGTCCCAACATATGCCCGCGCAGGTTACTGCCCCTTTTATTGCGCGCTTGAATAATGTCAGCCAATTGATGGTAAAGCCGGCCGAAGATGGCGAATTAATAAAACGCGGCTATGTTCTAATGGTGTCTTCCGATCAGCCCATGGAAGTTAGCAACTGTGCCGACGGTTTTCGCCTGGTGGCCAGGCCCGAGCAAGGTCGGGCAGCGGACGAAAACTCAATCGATCTGCTGCTCAATTCAGTGGCCAGAGTTGCTGGCGATAGAGCCTTGGGGATAGTGATGACTGGCGTTGGCGCCGAAGGTGCGCGCGGGTTAAAAACCATGGCCGACGCCGGTGCAGTCACGGCGGCCCAGGACGAGGCCAGTTGTGTATTTTATGGGATGCCCAGAGAAGCTGTGGCTCTGGGAGCGGTGCAACACATAGTGAGTCTTTATGATATTCCTGAGTTCATCTGCCGACATGCCAGTTGAAGTGCAACTGCCGCCCGCTGTGGTTGAGCAGGGCGTGCTGGTTGTCGATGACAGCGTTTTGCAGCGCACCAGTGCGGTGAACTGTTTGCGTTCACTCGGGCTGGAAAAAATATTTGAAGCTGGTGATGGCCAGGATGCACTGACAATACTCTACAGCCTGGGCCAGCAGCCGGCGGTGATGCTGCTCGACCTGGAACTGCCCGGTATGGATGGCATCGAAGTGCTGCAGCATTTGCGCCACCAGAGCGAGCGTCCGGAGGTGGTCCTGGTAAGCAGTTCGGACGAAGTGTTGATCAACGCTGTGGCCACCATGGCCGAAGCCATAGGTGTGCCACTGTTGGGCGCCTTTCGCAAACCGCTGACCCCCGCGCTCTTGGCCGAAACCCTGGAGCGCTACGGCTGCAAGCATACCCCCAAACCTGCCGTCGCCAGCCCATCCCCCGCACCTGATGCACTGCAACTGCGCCGCGCCCTTAACCTGGGGGAAATTCGCGCTTTTTACCAGCCCAAAATCAGCCTGCAGCAACCGCAGCTGGCGGGTTGGGAAGTGCTGTCGCGCTGGAGCGATAACCAGGGCCATCACTACAGCCCGGCGCAATTTATTCCGCTGGCGGAGTCCGAAGGCCTGATTGGCGAACTCACGTTGTATTTGTTGGAGCAGGTGTTGGTTGATATGCAGCGCTGGCAACACCAGGGCGTGCGCACTGCCGTGGCAATTAATCTCTCGGCGGTATCACTCAACCAGCCGGAAATTGCCAGTGAAATTATCCAGCGGGTTGCCGCCTCGGGTTTGTCGCCGCGCACTATCAGCTTTGAAATTACCGAAAGCGCGCTGGTTATGGATGTACCTGCGGCTCTGGCTACTATCAGCCGCCTGCGTTTGAAAGGTTTCGGTTTTAGCATCGACGATTACGGCACCGGTTTTTCGTCCATGCAGCAATTATCGCGCTTCCCCTTTACCGAATTAAAAATTGATCGCAGCTTTGTTCAGGGCGCCTCCAGGCAGGCCCATGTACGCCAGATATTGCAGTCGGCCATAGATATGGGCAAACGCATGGGCATTACCAGTGTTGGCGAAGGGGTGGAAACCCTGGAGGAGTTGCACTTGCTTAAAAGCCTGGGCTGCCGTCAGGCTCAGGGGTATTTAATCGCGCGGCCCATGCCCGCCAGTGACGTTATCAACTGGATACAACAACAACTCACCAGCAAACTGCAACTATGTCAGGATCAATAAATCGCCGGGAATCGGCCAGTTTTAATCGTCAACTTCTGGCTAGCCCACCGATTTATCTGGCAGCGCTGGCAATGCTATTACTGCTGTTTATCAGCGCATTTTCCCTCAGTCGCATCCGCGCCACCCAAGAGCATCACCTCAACGAGCACCTCCAGGCCTCGCTTAATTCCACCACCAAGTTGGTGAGTTTCTGGTACGAGCAAAACCTCAGTATGTTACAGGTGCTTATCAACACCCAGCGCGGTCGCGAGGCCCTGGTGGGGGCTTTAAAACGCGGGCAGATGTCGGACCAGGAGCGCGCGGAATTTCGCGAATGGCTCTACCCCATAATGAGGCCGTTGATGTTCGACGGCTATTCAATTATCAGCCTCAATCAGGTGCTGATCGATGCCAGCAGCGAGGCCTACATAGGCCACAATGTTGCTATTCCGGAAACCAAAGTCGCCCTGGCGAAAGCGGCGCGGGGGCACCCGGCCATGTCGCTGCCTACGGCGTCCAAGTTTGTGATGAATGGACCGCGCGGCGATCAACCCATTGGCACCATGATGCAAAACCTCTGCACCGCAATAGATGAGGGGGCGCAGTTGTTGGGCTATTTATGCGTGCGCTTTAATTCCTCCTCCAGTTTTTTTCCGCTGCTCACCAGCGGTCGTTTCGGCGCCACCGGGGAGATATACGCGATTAATGCCGAGGGCAAAATCCTCTCGCCCAGCCGCTTTTTCCCCGAGCCGCGCCTGGTGGATGGCCCGCGCGGCCCCGAATGGTTACAGACACCACTGGAAGCGCGGGTGCCGGGTGAAGACAAAGAGCACCTGGGGCCACTCACGCGAATTGCCGAGCAGCTAATTCACCAGGGCGGGGACTGGCAGCAAATCGGCTATCGCGATTATCGCGGCAGGCTGGTGGCCGGGGTCGGGCGCTGGCTGCCGGAGATGGATATGGGGCTGATTCTGGAGCAGGATCTGGCTGAAGCCTTTGAGTCCTATTATGTGGCGCGCAGCCTGGTTATCGGCCTGAGTGCCAGCGCCATGGGCTTGATTCTGCTGCTCACCCTGAGCGCGCTGAGCAATCGCCGCCGCCTGGCAATACGCGAGGGCCGGTTTCGCTCGCTGCTCAGCCATATTCCGGTGCCGGTACTCATGTGCGATTTAGAGGGCCGCATCCAGGTCGTAAATTCCGCCTTTTGCGAGTTGGTTAAGCTGGATTTGGTAGACCTGGTTGGCAGCTACCTGCATCAATTACCCCTGCCGCGCTGGCTGGCGCCACTGGGAGCGGAGCTTACTTTTGATGGCGACTCGGTGGGCTTGAGTGAAAGCCGCTTATCGCTGACCCCCGTCGATGGATCGACTCGCCATTTTTATCTGCTGCGTTTCCCGGTGATCTATGTTCAAGGTGAAGCTCACCAGGCTTGGGCCTGGGCCATACTCGACGAAACCGATAGAGTTGAAGCCGCCTATCAACAGAGCAACATGAACCAGCGGTTGGAGCGCCTGGTGGAAGAGCGCACCAGCGAGCTAAATCGCGCTAAAGAAGAAGCGCTGGCCGCCTCGCGTGCCAAGGCAGAATTTTTGGCCAATATGAGTCACGAAATTCGCACGCCACTCAATGCCATTATAGGTTTGGCCCATGTCGCCACGGCCAAGGAAAAAGACGAGCAGCAGCGCAATTATTTGCAAAAAATGCGCGCCTCGGGCGAACATTTGTTGGAGGTGATCAACGATATTCTCAGCTTTTCACGCCTGGAGGCGGGCAAGCTTAAACCGGACCAGCTGGAATTTGTGCTGGAGGATGTGCTCGACCGCGCGGTGAGTATGATTTGGGATAAAGCCGATGCCAAAGGCCTGAATGTTCACGTGCATATTACCCCGGATATCCCCTCGCGCCTGATTGGCGACCCGCTGCGCTTGGGACAAATTTTAATTAACCTGCTCGCCAATGCCGTTAAATTTACCGATAAGGGGGGGGTTGACCTGCGCGTGCTACTGGTCGACACCGATGGAAAAAATATTCGCCTGCTCTTTGAAGTGGAAGACACAGGCATAGGGATTGCCCCGGAATTGGTAAAAACGCTGTTTCAACCTTTTCACCAAGTAGATAACTCCAGTACCCGCCGCTTTGAGGGCACGGGCTTGGGGTTGGCAATATGCAAAAGCCTGGCGGAATTAATGGGGGCTCAATTGGAAGTAAGTAGCTACCTTGGACAGGGCAGTTGCTTTCGCTTATTTATTTCGCTGGAAATTGCCGCCCTTGGCAGCCAGATAAGTGGGCGCAGCTGGCAGCTGGACAGCGCCTCACGCGCGCCGGCACAAGCGGTTACCGATTTTGCCCTGGGCGCAAAAATTTTGGTGGTTGAAGACAACCCGCTCAACCAGGAAATTATTGCCAGTCTGCTGGAAACCTGGGGTTGTGAAGTGGACTTGGCCGAAACCGGACTGGAAGCGCTGGACGTGTTGCGTGACGGTTTTCCGCAGTTAGTGCTTATGGATATTCAATTGCCGGGCATGGACGGTGTGGAAACCACTGCAAAAATACGTCAGCTGCGCGGCGGTAAAGAGCTGCCGGTCGTGGCCGTCACCGCCAACGCGCTGCCGGGTGATCGCGAAAAATATTTAGCCTCGGGCATGGATGATTACATCGCTAAACCCATAGATCCCGCGCTGTTAAAACAGCTCTTAACACGCTGGCTGAATCCGGGCTATCGCCAGGCCAGCACGGCGGCTGTCGCCAACCATCAGGATCTGGAAGCCGAAATTTCATTTGAGGCACTGCAGCAGGCGGGCATAGATACCGAAAAAGCCCTGTATAACCTGATGAATAATCGCCGCCTGTATTGCAACCTGTTGCAGCGTTTTGCCGAGGAGCGCGCCGAGTTTCCCGCACAGCTGGCGGAGCTGCTGGAGTCGGGCAACCAGGGCGAAGCACTCAACCAGGTACACAGCTTAAAATCCCTCTCCGCCAGCCTCGGAATGCTGGATTTGGAAGCGCGCGCCGCAGAGCTTGAAGCGCAACTGCGCGACAACAAACCCCAGCAGGATTTAGTGGATGAGCTGGGTGGGCAATTGCGTCAGGTGATCACCATTCTTAAAGCCTGGTTTTATCAGTTTGATTAAATTCGACTTTGATTAAATTCGACTTGGCTGTTGCCAGTTGCTCTTTACGCATATCGACATTTTTTTAATCTCATCCAGCAATTACCACTTGTCAGCAAAATAAAAACCCCTTGGTGTTTTCACCAAGGGGTTGGTAAGCGTTTTACTATTTTAAGGCCGCACCTAGAGCGGTGTCAGGGGCACAAACTTGCTGTAGAGCCCGTTTTTATCAAACACTGCCACTTCAAATACGTAGTTGCCCTGGAGTGAATCAAAGGTGTATTGGTCCTGCCAGGCATCGTCTACAGTAACGTAAGTAAACTTGGTGGCAGTAGCCAATTTGTAACGCAATTCATAACCGCCGATATCGGTCACATCCAAATACTCACCGTTCTCCCGTGCATTGGGAATACCCCAGCGCAACATCACGCTACCAGCAACTGACGAACTACTGGATGAACTGGATGAAGCTACTGAGGAGGAAGACGAAGAACTGACCGAGCTGGGTGCACTTGACGACGAACTGGACACACTACTCGGCGCGCTTGATGAAGAGCTGGATACGCTGCTAGGCGCACTGGATGACGAGGAAGAGGTAGAAGAAGGTTGACTGCTGGTCGAGCTGCTACTGCTGGTTGTTGCACCCGTAGACGAGCTGGATGAGGATGAACTAGCCGATGTTGCAGGTTCAATTTTAAACCAGTTTATATTTACGCCACTTCCCCGTGCGACGGTTAATATCCCAAACTTCTGACTGCCCTGCGCAAGGGTGATGGTTTTTTCCACACTGGTCCAGGTTTGAAAGCCGCCGGTGGCCGGAACATCCAGGGTGTCAAACACGGTGCCCGTATCGGGATCGCGCAGTGCCAGTTTGGCCCCGCCACTGGGGCTGGCAACCCGGTAAGTGACCTTGTAAGTACCTGTTTTGGGTACGCCAATAA
>CBINKF010000209.1:0-5953 GCA_966251115.1 uncultured Cellvibrio sp. | reverse complement strand
GGGCAGTGTAATGCTGTTGGGTTTGGCTGTGCCGATGTTGATTGTGGCCGCCGGGGTAAAACTCAGCTCGCGCGGACCGGTGTTTTTTAAACAGACGCGCTACGGCATGGGCGGCGAAAAAATCAAAGTGTGGAAGTTTCGCTCCATGACTGTGTGCGAGGATGGTGACAGCGTCCGTCAGGCGAAAAAATCTGACCCGCGCGTAACTCCCTTTGGCAGTTTTATCCGGCGCACGTCGCTCGATGAATTGCCGCAATTGTTTAATGTAATTTCCGGCAGCATGTCGCTGGTTGGGCCGCGCCCCCACGCGGTATCCCACAACGAATTTTATCGCACCCAAATTAAAGGCTATATGCTCAGGCACAAAGTCAAGCCGGGTATTACCGGTTTGGCGCAGGTCAACGGCTTTCGCGGCGAGACAGAAACTCTGGACAAAATGTCCGGCCGCATTGCCTATGATTTGGAGTACATCAGTAATTGGTCGCTATTATTAGACCTTAAAATTTTGTGGCAAACCTTGTTTAAAGGCTTCGTAGGGCAGCAGGCCTATTGATGGGCAGGAATATTGACAGGTAGAGGTCATGAGGCTTAAACCGTCGCTTGTTTTTTTTATATGCGCTTGTTGGTGTTGTAACTTTTTGTTACTGGCGAGGGCGTGTTTGGCGCAAACCCAATTGAGCGGCAGTCTGGCAAGCCAGGCAAACTGGGATAGTAATTTTGCCCGTGCACCCGCGATGGAGGAAGAGTTTTATCTGCGCACCTCGGGTTTTATTGGTCTGACTCAAAGCACTGATCGTCAGGCGTTAACAATAAAGTTGGGTGGCAGTTACCTGGATTACCAAACACGCGCGGATTTAAACAGCGCGCTCTTTTTGGGCCGGGGCAGCTGGCAGCGGCAATGGACGCAAAAATTGTGCACCCAGGTGAACTGGCAGCACGACGCCTATGTTGTGGATCGCCTGGAGTTTTTTGGCCGCGATGCAGTCGCGCGCGATGATGTTGATGCGCAGCTTGGGTGGGGGCGAGGCGAGGCTATGAACCTGGCGCTGGGCGCGCGCAGCAGCAGTCAACGCCATTCCAACAGTGCGCGCCAGGCATTGGAATTTAATGAGCGCGAAGCTTTTGCGCGCTTTGGTTTTAACCGCCAGTTGTTGGCAGCGCCGGATTTTGACCAGGGTTACGGCAAAGGCCGCAGCGCCTGGGAGATAAGCCTGCACTCTGGGCAGCGCCGCTATTCCAGTGTGGGTTATGCCGGTCCAGATTATGCTAGGGCGAGAGAAGCATCACCCTTTGATTTTGATTACCGCGGCGTCGATCTCGCCCTGGCCTGGATGGCGAGCAGCAAAATGTTGCTTAGCGGGCGCCTTGGCTATACCCGGAGACGCAGCCTTTCCGGTTATTTGAGCAATGGGCAAAATACGGGCGACGAATTGATTAACGATGCCGATGGAAAATCTGGCGAACTGCAATGGCAGTGGCGCGCCAGTGAAAAATGGCGTTGGCAATTGGGCTACAGCCGCAGCCAGCCAGCGCAGGGCGAGGCGAGTGATTCACCGCAAACTTCCGCGCTCTGGTCGGGTCGTGTGCGCTGGCAGTTGCACCAGCGCTGGCTGCTGAGTGCCAGTGTGAGTCGGGGCTATCAGAATTACGTTGGCTCATCCACACAGGTGGCAAGGCGCGAAACTCTGACGCAAATAAGCCCGCTGTCGCTGGAGTACCAAATGGGCAATGATTGGAGCTGGCAGCTGCGCTATGAGTGGAATCAGCGGCAATCGCCACTGGCTTACCGCGATTTTCACTACAGCCTGGTTAGTAGCGGTTTGCAAATCAGGTTTTAGCCGCTTTTTGAATTCTATCTGCGTTGCCATCGCAGCGTTTAACGCAGGTGAACAAAAGGCCGGAGGCCGTTGAACACCCGAAGGGTGACCTCCCTGGTTAATTTATTACTCCCTGGTTAATTTATTAATTGTTAAACGGAGGCATTATGGATTCCTATCTTATTAACCTGGATAAGGATCGCGAGCGGTTAAATTTTTTTGCCCAGCGCTTTTACGGCCTGGGTTTGGAGTTTGAGCGAATCGCCGCCGTCGATGGTCGCTTGATGTCTGCCGAGGAGCGCGCGCACTTTGCTGCCAGTCGTCCGCGTCGTGGGCGCCCCTGGGCACCGGGACAAATTGGTTGCCTGCTCAGCCATATGGAAGCCTGGCGGCGTATAGAGGCGAGCGGTGTGGACTACGCGGCGGTGTTTGAGGACGATGTGCATCTGGCCGACGATTTGCCCCAATTGCTGCGCAGCAACAGCTGGATTCCCGCGGGCGCCGATATTATTCGCCTGGAGCCCTCCACCAATCGCCTGCGGCTGTTGCGCAACCCCGTTAGCCAGTGCAATGGGCGCGGTGTGTACAGCCTTAAATCCACCAGTTGGTGCACGGGTGGCTATATTATCAGCCGCAGTTTGTGCCAGCGTTTGCTGGCGCTGGACCCGGTGCATCACGATGCTTCGGATGCGCTGCTGTACAACTTTAAGTATTCGGTCATCGCGCAAAATTCTGCCATCTATCAACTCAGCCCCGCGATTTGTATGCAGGATAAATTCTCCGCTGGCGACGTTATTTTTGAAAGCAATATCGAGTCGGTTGCGGCGGCTGCATGGGTGAAGCCGCGCTGGGAGCAGCGCGTAAAAAATCTGGCGGCGCGCGCGCTGGGTTACTATCGCGTGCAGTATCATTAACGGTTACAGTATCACTAGCACGCTTTTTAAAAAGCTGCTTTTTTTTGCGCAAAAAAATAATTGTTTTCACAAAAAAGTTGTTTGTGAAAAATACGAGCAGAGTTTTTTATATTGTGCCGATTAACCCGGTACCCAGGTTTGAATTTTTTGCAGCAGTGGTTGAAGCCGCAGCGGCATAAGTTGCTGCGCTTCCGTCAGCAGGTAGCGCGCCTCGCTGCGAAATAAAAACATCAGCAGCAGCGCGTAATAGACAGCACCGGCGCTGATGGAACACGCCAGGGCCACCAGCTCCGGCAACCAGTGGCTGAGTTGCTGGCGGGTGAGAGCCACCAGCGCAAACATTAACAGGCTGGCAAAAAACGCTGGCGCCAAGCGGTGCAACAGCTGACGTTTGCCAATGGCAAATTCGCGCTGGAAATAAATGGCGCAGAGCGCCAGCGATCCATAGGCGCGCAGCGCGAAACCGGCAGCGGCCCAAAATATACCAAAGGGAATCGCCAGCAGTCCCAGGGCACAGTTGGCGAGCAAGGTGATAAACGCATTGTGCATCACCAGTTTGCTCTGGCCACTGGCGGTAAGGCTGGCATTAATTTGGTTAACCACCAACAGCGGCGGAACCCCCAGAGCCAGGATCACCATCACCAGACCGCTCGCCTGCCACCTTTCACCAAACACCAGGCGAATAAAATCCTGGCCAATGGCGGCGGCGCCAAAAAAGATGGGGAAAATCAGCAGCGCCGATAGGCGCATAACACGCAGGGCGGCTGTGCCCTGGGAGTTTTTTTGGGCGATGCGCGCCAGCGCCGCCACCAGGGTGTGATCAAAGGGCTTGATGATGGTGTCCTGCAAAATATAGAGTGCGCGGCCGCCGACCCGGTACCAGCCCAGCGCTGCCGGGCCGAGTATCAAACCTAATAAAATTTCATAGATTTTGGCGCAGAGGTTGTTGATCAGTTGCGAAATTAACAGCGGCCCGGAAAAATTCAGCAGCTCTGCCAGAATGTTGCGAAAAATTCGCGGCGAGGGTAGCCAGTGCGCGCTGCCCAGGGTAAGGGCGCACACCAATAGATGAATCAGCCATTGCGGCCACCCCAGCGCCCAAACACCAAGGCCCTGCAGCGCCAGCACAACTCCCGCGAGGCCGCCAGCAAGGCTGGCCCAGACAGTGCGCAGGGCAATAGTTTTAAAACGAAACTCGCGCTTGAGTTTGCCTTCGTGAATAACCTTGATGCCCTCTAATAAAAAAATCGGCGAGAGCGCCTGAAAAACGTCTAGCGCGCGCGCATCAAAATATTTTGCGGCCAGAGGTGCTACACCAAACCAGGAGCCCAGGCAGAGCAGCAGGCTCAAACCCAGGTTGAGCCAAAAGCCGCTGCTGGCGAATTGCTGGTCCCAGCTGGCCCTTTGCATGATGGCTTCGCTAAAGGCGGCGTTGACCAGCAGCTTGCCAATTTCCATCCAGATAATGCCCAGTGCCATCAGGCCTATATCACTGGCGTCGAGCAGCCGCGAGAGCACAATAAAAATAACGAAGCTGACCAGGCTGGTGCCGCTGGCGGCCAGGCTGAGCCAGAGGGTGCTCTGGGTAAACTGCTGTTTTAGGTTGGCGTTACCCAGGGCATCAGTCACGGTTTAACGCCCGCAACTTAATACAGAGCCGCAAAAATACCGCTATATCCAGGGTATAGCGACGCAGCAGGCGGCGCGGCTCCAGACACAGGCGATACAGCCATTCCAAATGCAGCTGGCGCATTAGCCTGGGCGCGCGCGCTTTGTCGCCCGCCAAAAAATCCAGGCAGGCGCCCACGCCCATTAACAGGCAGGGGTTGAGCAGGCGCAAATGGCGCACCAGCCACTGCTCCTGCAGCGGGTTGCCCATGGCGACCAGCAGCACATTGGCGCCGCTGGTGTTAATGGTTTCGAGTAAATCGAGCATCTGCTCATGGGCGACATAGCCGTGGCTGGTGCCAACCACACTAACGCCGTAGTCCTTCGCCAAACGCGCGGCGGCGCGCTCGGCAATGCCCGGTTTGCCGCCAAATAAAAACACATTTACCCGATCGCGCTGGTGCTGCAAAAAGCGCGGGATAAAATCTGTGCCGTTGAGGTTTTCGGGGAAGCGGCGCCCGTGAATCAGCCGCGCGGCTATATCCATACCAATCCCATCGTTGATGATGATGGTGTCATCTCCGGCCAATTGATTTTTGAGTGCCTGGCACTGGACGACAAAATTGGTGTTGGCAAACAGCAGCAGCTTTTGCTGATCTGCCGCCAGCGCGCGGCACAGGCGCGCCTCCAGGCGCGCGGCGCTGGTGCTGCAGATGCGAAAGCCGCCCAGCATTATTTCGCTGCGGCCGGGCGCGGGGTAGACCTGTGCATTCATAGTCTCACCTCGTGCATTCATAGTCTCACCTCGTGCATGTTGGGATGCGACTTGTGCATTTAGAGACACACCTGGGTATCGCGAAAGGCCTTGGGCGCGAGCATGCGCTGGGTGACTTCGCCCCAGCTGAGCACCTGCGCTTTGGCGGTTTGTTGGTTGGGCCGGAGTGCAGCCTCCATTGCCCTGACTATCGAGTGTTTATCGCCCGGGGTGTAGCCGTAGCGGAGTGGATAATCGCCCGCAATCAGGCTGGGGCATATGGCGGGCACCCCAAAAAAAGCGTACTGGGTGAGCTTGAGCGAGGTATCGCGCAAATAGACGGGTAGCTTTTCGCCGCGATAGGGCGCCAGCCCCAGGTTGGCGTATTTGATATAGGCGAGGGTCTGCTGGAAGGGCATTTCGCCATAGACATGGACGTTGCTGCCATAGCCTGGCTGGCGCCCGCAGCCAGAGCCAATAATGTGAAATTGAACCTCCGGAAAGGCGCGGCTGACCGTGGCGACAAAACCGGCATCAAACAACATGGAGCCAACCGATACCGCGTGCAGGCCGGCTCCATAGGGCGAGGCGCCGGCGAGCTGGGCGATATTGGTATCTATGCCCTGGGGTACAAAAGCCACATTGGCGCGACTGGGGATTGTCTCCGCCAGATCGCGGCCAATAACCACAATAGTGTCTAATTCGGGGGCGATTTGTTGAAAGCAGTGGTGAACATAGTCGGCCACGTTGATGGTATCCAGCGCATCGGAAGCGCGGTAGATAAGCTTTGCCCCGGGGTTTAGTTTTTTGATCAGGCCAAAAAATATCGGCGCCACACCGCTTTCCAGCAGTATGACATT
>CBINKF010000208.1:0-5959 GCA_966251115.1 uncultured Cellvibrio sp. | reverse complement strand
CTTCGTTGGGCAGCAAGATTGCCCCGGCCGGAGCCAAGGGCACAGCCACGGGTATCTATTCCACCTGTCAGGTGCTCGGCGTGTTTGGTGGCGGCGCTTTGGGCGGCTGGTTGATGCAGGGCTATGGCATGCGCGATGTGCTCTGGCTCAATGCCTGCCTGGTGGTGGTCTGGCTGGCGGTAGCCTGGAAGATGCAGCCGCCCAAGTTCCTTGCCAGCGTGTTGATTCCCCTGCGCAACCACAACCACCAGCAGGTGGCGGAGCGCCTGCGCGCGGTTAAAGGTGTGGCGGAGGTGCTCATAGTGGCATCGGAGAACACCGCCTACCTCAAGGTCGACCAGAAGCTGGTGGATCGCAAAGCCTTGGCCGCTATAGTGGACGCCGTTCCCTCCTGAGTTACCCCTGGGCTAGCCTCCTCAGCGCTATCGCCACCATCCTTTTGCGCCTCCGGCTTATGGCGAAAAGCACCTTTCCGGTGTAGAGTGTCGGGCTGTTTCCGGGCGCTGGCCTGGGGCGAGAACCCAATACGCAAATGTCGCCCAAGTACAAAAAACAGAAGGCGGATACACGGTAAATCAAGAGGAATTCATCATGGCTCGCGGTATCAACAAGGTTATTCTCATCGGCAATGTCGGCCAGGACCCAGAGGTAAAATACATGCCCTCTGGCGGCGCCGTCACCAATATCAGCGTAGCCACCTCCGAGACCTGGAAAGACAAGAACACCGGCCAAAACCAGGAGCGCACCGAATGGCACCGCGTGGTGCTGTTTAATCGCCTGGGTGAAATTGCCGGCGAATACCTGCGCAAAGGCAGCAAGGTTTATATTGAGGGTTCACTGCGCACGCGCAAATGGCAGGGTCAGGATGGCAGCGATCGCTACACCACTGAAATTGTCGCCAACGAAATGCAAATGCTCGATGGTCGCGGTGACAATGCAGGTGGTATGAATGCCGGCGGTTACGATCAAACACCGCAATACGGTAATGCCCCCCAGGGTAATCAGGGTGGTTACGGCCAGGGCAATCAAGGTTCCAATTTCAACCAGGGCGGCAACTTTAATCAAGGCGGCCAGGGTGGTTACAATCAAAATGCCGGTGGACTTAATCAGCAACCGGCCAATCGCAGTGGGCAGCAAGCACCACAACAGCCGCAACAGCCACAGCAACCTCCGGCCGGATTTGATAGCTTTGACGATGACATCCCGTTCTAATGCAAGGGTGCTAGTTTTAAATAAAAGAAAAGGCTCCCGTGGGAGCCTTTTCTTTTTGTGGATTAAATGGTTTGAGCGAGGCTCTATTAGGTAATTTTTTATTTCGCTCGTCAGCTTTGAATGAATACACTAAATACTTTATGACATGCAGACCCCGGCACTGGTCTCGTCATTGGCAAGTACAGTTTGTGTGTTTTATTGCGCGCCATTTTTGGCAAGTTTCTGAATGTTAAATTGTAGTTTTTATAAAGCCAACTAGCAGATGCCTTGATCAGCGGTGTTGTAATAGCTGCCACCTTGGCTAATCAACTTCACGAAAATTCGCTTATTTGTCTTCGCCAACGCCAATCTATGTTATACCTAGGCGGTGCTTTCAATTTATTAAGGACCTCTGTTACAGCAAATTTTTAAGAGTGCCTATCCCTATAGTTTTTTGCCTATGGCTTTTTACCTATAGTTTTTCGCCCATAGTTTTTCCATTCATCTTTTTTCGATTTGTCTCGCCCAGCTTGCAATTTTTTTGGAAATTTTGATTTCTTGACCTGGAGGTTTTTATGCGACTGAGAAAATTGAACATCACTTCAACAGAACCCTGCGCCACAAAATGCAACTTTAAGCGATGGCTTGCGCCGCTGCTGCCATTGCCGCTGGCGATCAGTGGTTTAGTGGCGCATGCCCAAACAGGCTCAGCCAGCGCCGAGCAGGGGCCACTGGAAGAGATGATGGTGGTGGGCACTCGCACCAAAGGGCGAACCGCAGAAGACTTGCCGGTGCCGGTGGATGTACTTAATTCCGAGTCGCTGGAAAAAACCGGGCAGACGGAAGTGGGACGGATGCTGCAGACACTGGCACCGTCATTTAACTTTTCCTCTTCTACTGTAAGTGATGGCACAGATGCGTTGCGTCCGGCTACGTTGCGCGGGCTGGGGCCAGACCAGACACTGGTATTAATCAACGGCAAACGCCGCCATCAAGCAGCGCTTATTCATATTAATACCTCGGTCGGACGCGGTACGGCTGGTGTGGATCTCAATGCAATTCCCGCTGATGCGATTAAGCGAATTGAAGTTTTACGCGATGGCGCTGCGGCGCAATACGGCTCAGATGCTATTGCCGGTATTATCAATATTGTATTGAAAGATGACCACGACGCCGGTGATACCAGTGTCTCCTACGGCGAGTACACCAAGGGCGATGGCGAAACTGTCAATGTGGATATCAATAAGGGTTTTAGCCTGGGTAACAATGCCTATACCAATGTTACGTTTAATTATCGCGACCGGGGCAGAACCAATCGCACAGGCCTGGCGGGCGACTGCGTTTACGGTGGCTGTGTCGATACTGACAACAATGGCATAGTGGAGCCAGGCGATCCGCGCGAGCTGACGTTTAATCGTAAAAGCTACCGCATTGGCGATGCGGACAACAAACAAACTTCGCTCGTTATCAACAGTGGCATGGATCTGAGTGGGGGTGAACTCTATGGGTTTATTACTTACTCGCACAACGATTCTCAGTCGGGCGCTTTTTATCGCAACCCAAATTCGGGCTACTCCGCCGCTCTGGAGGATGGGGATAATGCCATTCCCGGCGGTTTCCTGCCGCTTATTAACTCCAAAATTGATGATTACTCATTTAACCTGGGATATCGCACCGAGCTATCGAGTGGTTGGAATCTGGATGCCTCTTACACCTGGGGCAAAAACACCATTGATTACAACACCAGTAATTCCATCAACTACTCCTACGTAAATTATCTGCACTATGGTGAAGGGCTTTCCGACGCGGATATTCGCACTAGTATTCCGCGCTCCGCCGATGCCTATGGTTTGGAGCTGGGGTTGCAGACGTTTAATCTGGATTTAAACAAAACCTTTGGTGATCTTTCTTTTGCGACTGGTTTTGAATACCGAATTGATAATTATCAAATCACCCCCGGCAACGAATATTCCTATCGTGATTTTGATACCGACTTTGATAACGGCGGTGTGGCGCTTTATCCTCAGGACGCCGCGGGTGGTATTCAAGGGTTTCCCGGTATTGGGCCAGAGTCTGCCGTGGATGAAAGCCGCAATGTGGTTTCCGCTTTTATCGATACGGATTACCAATTAACCGAGACTGCACTGCTTAGCGCGGCGGTGCGCTACGACAATTATGAGGATTTTGGCAGCACCACCAATTTTAAATTGGGGGGTAACTGGGCTGTATCCGATACAGTTAGATTGCGTGCGGCAGCGAGCACCGGGTTTCGCGCTCCCTCTATGCAACAGCTCTACTTTAATAACATAGGCACCCAGTTTGTCACCAATCCAGCCAACCCCGGTGGGCCGCAAATTCCGGTGCAAGTGGGCACCTTCCGCAATGACAGTGAGCTGGCGCGGGCCATAGGTATCCCTCAATTAAAAGAGGAAAAATCCAAAAACCTGAGCGCCGGTATTGTGCTAACGCCCATTGATCGACTGACCTTCACCCTGGACTACTATGGGATAGACATTGATGATCGCATAGTGATTAGTAATCGTTTAAGCGCTGCCAATGACCCCAGCGGAACCCTGGGTAACGCACTTAACCAAGTGGGCGCGGGGGCGGGGCAATTCTTTTTAAATGGTGCCAATACCGAGACGCGCGGTGTTGACCTGGTGATGAATTACACCGGCATAGATTTTTTTGCCGGTAGCCTTGACTTGACCCTGGCTGCCAATCACACCAAAACCGATGTGGTGGATTTGTTTACCTCCCAGGCGGGCGATTTGGCGCAACTGGATGCGGATGTTGTATTTAGTTCGCAGGACATTTCCATTATTGAAGAGTGGCAACCCAATGACCGAATTAGTTTGAGCGGCTTCTATCAATTGGAAAACTGGCGCGTAAGCCTGGCGTTTAATAACTATGGTGAATACACCGTCGAAGATGGTGGGCGACAAACCTATGGGGCAAAAACGCTGACGGATCTCAATGTCGAATATGGGTTTAACAATGGCATTAGCCTGATCCTGGGTGGCAATAATATTTTTGATGTCTACCCAGATAAAAACACCATAGGCAATAGTCGCGGCGGCTCTCTCGAAGATGGGCCCGGGGGCAATCTTGTGGTCAGCAGCCCGGGTATATTTACCTACTCGCGCCGCGCGGCGCCCTTCGGCTTTAACGGCGCCTATTGGTATGCAAAATTAAAATACAGTTTTTAATGCGAATTCGACGCGGCTTCGCGTGGCGTGAGGGCGGAATTAAAGCGTCGCTTGGGGCTAGCTGAGACGGCTGCGCTCTTGTAGTCTGCGCAGCGCAATTGGAAAGGCCAGGTGCATGTCATCTGGCCTTTTTTGTGGCCAAGGTAAGGGCCTGCCGCCACAGCGGGGTTTAGTGATCTAAAGCGAGCAAGGCCTGGATAGTTCTGGCTGTGCTTGGATCGTTCCAGCTGGGTATAGCTTGGTTTTAGGCTGCAACAATGATTTAATTCGGCATCAAAGATCCGAGCTTCTATTAGGGCGACGCTGTGAACGACAAAACTGAACTTTTATCTCAACTGCGCATAGATCGCGATCAAAAGCTATCTCCTCGCTCTGCCAAACCCTGGTTTATAGCCCTGATAGTGGCCGCGCTGTTGGTGATAGCCGTAAAACTGTTTTCGCCAACACCGGTTGTATCGGTGCAAATCGAAATGGCACGCATGGCGGTGGCCGATGCCGCCGACGCGCGCGTACTCGATGCCACAGGTTATGTGGTGGCGCGTCGCATTTCCACGGTGTCCTCCAAGGTGACTGCGCGGGTGGATGAAATCCTGGTGGAGGAGGGGCAGCACGTCGACAAAGATCAAATTGTTGCGCGCCTGGATACCACCAATACGCGCAAGGCGCTCGACTTGGCCAAGGCCGAATTGCGTGCATCCAAAACCCAGGTGGATGAGGCCAGGGCGCGGTTTACCGAAGCCAAATTAAATTTGGGGCGCAACACCGAGTTGGCGCGTCGCCAACTGGTGAGTTTGTCCACTCTGGATAAAGCGCGCGCCGATTTTGAATCTATTAGCGCACAGCTGAATGCGCGCAATGCCGAAGTTGAAGTGGCGCAAAAGCGCTTGGCCATGCAGCAGCAGAGTATGGATGATTTGGTGTTGCGCGCGCCCTTTGCCGGTGTGGTGGTCAGCAAGGATTCGCAGCCGGGCGAAATGATCTCTCCCATTTCCGCCGGCGGTGGCTTTACCCGCACCGGTATTTGCACGCTAGTGGATATGAACTCACTTGAAGTAGAAGTGGATGTAAACGAATCCTACATCCAGCGCGTGCGTGTAGATCAGTATGTGCAGGCAACTTTGGAGGCCTATCCCGAGTGGCAAATTCCCGCCCATGTATTGGCGATAATTCCCGCTGCCGACCGTCAAAAAGCCACAGTAAAAGTGCGCATCGCCTTTGCCCAATTGGACCCGCGCATACTGCCGGATATGGGTGTAAAGGTAGCCTTTTATAATGCCGCGCCCGAGACCCAGAGCAAAGCCAGCGAGCCCTTGGGGATACGCGTACCCACTTCGGCCGTGCGCTCCGATGGCGAAGATAAATTTATTTTTGTGGTGAAAGATGGCGTGACAGAAATGCGCAAAGTCACCGTAAAAGCCAGCTACGGCAATGACATGTATATCTCTGGCGGCCTCAAGCCGGGCGAGGATTTTATTGTTAAGCTAAGCCCCGAGATAAAAGACGGCGTGCGCGTCGAACATCAATAACTGTGTTTCCCCGGGTGGGGGTGCGTCCCACTC
>CBINKF010000207.1:0-5961 GCA_966251115.1 uncultured Cellvibrio sp. | reverse complement strand
GGGTGGATTTTTACGCAGAAGTAGCTCGCTAATCTCGCTGGCTTTTGACTGATGGGTTGCCCGCGCTGCAGGGCTGCACTAAAGTCGCAGGCCTGCTGAGCCTCCTTGGTGGATAACGATAAAGAGGGTTTTAAAAATGAAGAGGATTTTAATGATGAAAAAATTAACTCTGGCAGCTTTGAGTTTTGCTGCGCTTATGTCCGCAACCGCCCAGGCGCGGGATACCGTGTCTGCCTACAGCATCGCGGACTTTCTCAAGTCGGATTTGGCTAAAGAAAAACTGGGTACCCAGGTGGCCTTCTATTTTGGCGAGCAAAAGCACCCGGCGGTGGTTAAAAACATGGGGGAGTTCCGCACCAATAAAAAGACCAACGCCTTTAATAAGTCCGATAAAGAGGCCTGTGAATGGGCGTTTTTGTCGGCGATGATTTCACTGCGTGATCGCGCCCTGCAGGAGGGTGCCAATGCGGTCATCAACATTAAATCCAACTATCGCAACAACCTCACCAGCAGCAATGATACCTTCCAGTGCGGCGCTGGCGCGGTCATGGCGGGAGTGGCGCTGGTTGGCGATGTGGTCAAAACCAAATAATGCATCTTAGGCATTATTGGGGCGATAGGTTTGCAAAAAGGGGCAATAGTGCCCCTTTTTCGTCTAAGCAGGCAGCCAATCGCCAATTTTCAAGGCCAGGTTAAATCGGTAGAATGGCGCGCCTCGACTAACCTGAATATTTCCTTAACGGATTCTGGCAGCCTGCAGTGGTAACCCTGCTGAGCAATGGGCCAATGATGGACTTTTTAGCAAAACAATAAAGATGCAAAGCGATAAACACAGGACTAGCGCGTTTACCTTTGGTCTTGCCGATTGGCGAGGCTGGCAAGGTGGCTACTCGGCGGTAGAGGCAGATGTGTCTGTAGTGCCGGCAATGCTGCGCCGTCGCCTCAGTGCTATGGGACGCGTAGCCCTGAGCCTGGTAATACCATTAATAGATCAATGGGGCGACATGCCCATAGTTTATGTGTCGCGCCATGGTGAAGTGGGCCGAACCCTGGGGTTGCTACAGGATATGGCCCGGGGTGAACTTATGTCGCCCACCGCCTTCAGCCTCTCTGTGCACAACTCTACCGCTGGCCTCTACTCCATCCACCGCGGGCTAACCAAAAACATCACCGCCATGAGCGGCGGCAGTGAAGATCTGTTACCTGGTCTGTTGGAAGCCCTGGGGCAATGCACGGCGGAGGAGCCGCAGGTACTGGTGCTGTTTTGCGATGAACCAGTACCGGAACTTTACCGCCACCAAGTCAACCAGCCGGAGGCACTCTACGCCCTGGCGCTGGTGCTTAATCGGGGGGCAAGCTGGGTGTTGGAGGCCCTGGGGCAGCCTCAGGCAAATTCTGCAGAACCGCAATCGCTGCAACTGTTGCAACACCTGGAAGCCAGCGCACCCAGCTTGATGTTTAGCGATTCTGGTTGCCTCTGGCAGTTGCGCCGGAGCCATTGAGCATGTGGGCCAAGTTGAATTACCTCTGGCGCCTGTGCGCCACCGGGCTGAGTTTTACGGTGTTTGGCCTGGGTGGGGCGACTATCCCCTGGATTGCTGCGCCGCTGATTAAACTGTCGACCCGCGACCCGCGCGAGCGTCAGCGCAAGGCGCGCCAGCTGATCCACAAAACCTTCCATTTTTTTATTCACCTGATGCGCGTTTTAGGGGTTTTGACTTGGAATGTGCGCGCTGTGGAGCGCCTGCAGCGCCCGGGGCTCCTGGTGCTGGCCAACCACCCCAGCCTGATTGATGTGGTGTTTTTGATTGCGTTCATCCCCCACGCCGACTGCATAGTTAAAGGCCGACTGCTGGCTAATCCTGCCATGCGCGGGTTTATCCGTCTTACCGGCTTTTTAACTAATGATGGTGGCGCTGAACTGGTCGAAGATGCCAAGTACTCATTGACCCGCGGCAGTGCGCTTATTATCTTCCCCGAGGGCACGCGCACTGTGCCGGGCGAGCCTTTGCGTTTGCAGCGCGGCGCGGCCAATGTGGCGCTGCGTACTGCAACCGATATTACCCCCGTCACCATTGTGTGCGACCCCTGTACCCTGAGTAAAAGCCACAGCTGGTATCATATCCCGCCGCGCAAACTGCGTATCAGTTTGAGTGTCGGGCAGGATATCGCGGTGGCGCCCTACCTTGACCAGCCACCATCGCTGGCAGCGCGTCAGCTAACCCAGGATTTGCAACATTATTTTACCGAGGAATTAAGAGCGAATGACTAACCCCGCAATGGAAGCTCTGGCACTGGAGCTGAAGCAACTCATTATCGATACCCTGGATTTGGAAGACCTGACCCCGGCGGATATCGACAGCCAGGCACCGCTTTTTGTCGAGGGCCTGGGGCTGGACTCCATAGATGCGCTGGAGCTGGGAGTGGCTTTGCAAAAACGCTATGGCGTTAAGTTGGAAGCCGAGGCAGAGGAGACCCGCAAGCATTTTGCCAATATCCTCAACTTGTGTGAGCTGGTTGCGGCCAAGCGCACCAAGGAGTAATAGACATGGCTGATAAAAACGCAATTTTTGAACATATTGCCGCCACCCTGGCAGAGTTATTCGATTTGGATCAAAGCGAAATTACGCTCGAGTCTCATCTGGGTGAAGACCTGGATATCGACAGCATCGACGCCATCGATCTGGTGGTAGAACTTAAAAAATATGTAGGTAAAAAGCTCAGCCCCGAAGATTTTAAATCGGTGCGCACTGTGGGCGACATAGTCAACGCCGTTGCCGATCTTATGGATAATGGCGAGTAAGCTGACTTCCCTGGCGCGCCTGCTTGGGTTGGTGCTGGGGCTGGTTTTACTGCTCTATCCACTGTTGGTATTTTATGGGTTGGCGCATTTTGGCCCGCGTCTTTTAGCGGGCCTGCTGTTGGCCCTAAGCCTTGGCAAACTGGCGTTTAACCGCTGGCTAAAGCTGCCCATGGGCAACACCGGCTGGCTGTTGTTGGCAGCCAGTCTGGCTACGATTATTACCCTGGTCAGCGGCTCGGCGCTGGGCTTAAAGTCCTACCCGGTGTTGGTTAACCTGGTGTTGTTGAGTGTCTTTGGCTTTAGCCTCTGGCACCCTCCCAGTGTGATTGAGCGGTTTGCGCGTTTGCAGTACCAGTTGCAAAAGCGCGAACTTCCCTCCCATGTGCCCGCTTACACGCGCAAGGTCACCTGGGTTTGGTGTGGCTTTTTTACCCTTAATGCGTTTCTGGCGCTGGCGACTGCCTTTGCCAGTGATAGCCTGTGGGCGCTTTACAACGGCCTGATTGCCTATCTGCTGATGGGACTATTGATGGCCAGTGAATACCTGGTGCGCCTGAGGGTTCAGCGTCGGCACCAACAGAATCAACCTGAATGACGATAACTAGATGATGTACAGCTTGCGCCAACTGCTGGCGGACCCGGCTGCCTTACTAGGCAGCGACCACCCCATTGCCCTGGAGTCAGACGCGAGCATCGCACCCTTGGAAGCGCGCCATCTGGTTTTGCGTATAGATGCCTGGGAGCAGGCTTTAGCAGAAACGCCCGAAACGCTGATTGGCCTTTATCTGCGCGACAGTTTTGAATTTTTAGCGGCGCTTTTGGCGATTTGGCGGCTCCGCAAACAGGCCCTGATCCCTGCCAATAATCTCGCCGACACTCAGGTTCAGCTGGGCCAATTTACCACTGCCCTGGCCGGCGATTTTGCTGGTGAGCAGGTATTGCGCCCGACCAATTCGGTGGCGGGCTCGTTGGTAGCGCGCCCTCTGCCGGGCGCAGAGCAAGCGGCAATAGTGCTGTTTACTTCAGGCTCCAGTGGCGCCCCTGTACCGGTCGGCAAAAACTTCGCCCAGCTGGAGACTGAGCTAGCGGCACTTGAGACTCAGTGGGGGGCGAGTTTGGGGGCTGCTGTAGTCACCGGGAGTGTCTCCCACCATCATATTTATGGCTTACTCTTCCGCCTACTCTGGCCGCTGTGCAGCGGCCGCGTGTTTATTCGTCGCGAACGCGATTATTGGGAGGAGTTGGCGCAAGATGCGCGTCGCCACGCGCGCCTGGTACTGGTGAGCAGCCCGGCGCATTTAAGTCGGATTCCACCTTTGGATTGGTCTGCCGGACACAAGTTTGCCGCGATTTTTTCCTCCGGTGCGCCGTTACTGCGCGAACCAGCGTTGGCGTTGGCGCAAACATTTGACACCCCGGCAACGGAAGTTTATGGCAGCACAGAAACCGGTGGCATTGCCTGGCGCCAGCAAACCCTCAGCGCTGAGTGGTGCTGTTTACCCGGGGTAGACGTGCGTTTGCAGGCTGATACCGCACTACTTGAGGTTCGCAGTGCTCATCTGGCGGATTCTCATTGGCACACCACTAGTGATCAGGCCAGTCTCTCAATCGATCAAAAAGCCCCGGATAACCACCTATCCCCCAACTTTCAACTCTGTGGCCGCGCTGATCGCATCGCCAAAGTCGGCGGCAAGCGCATTTCACTCAGCGCTATTGAACGAAGTTTGCAGAGCCACCCCTGGGTTAGCGCGGCGCGAGTTCTGGAATTACCCGAGCGTGCCGGCCGTCTGGGCGCCCTGCTGGTGTTGACCAATGAGGGCAATGCGCAGTTGGTTGATCAGGGCAAAAACGCTCTAAATCAACTATTCAAAACCCTGCTGGAGACTGCCATTGACCGTGTGGCTATCCCACGCTACTGGCGCTATCTGGGCGAGTTACCGCGCAATGCCCAGGGCAAAACCACCCAGGCAGAGTTGCTTTCCCTTTTTGTCCAAGGTGACTTACCGCGGTTACCGGAACTACTGGCCCGCCAGGGTGAAGGCCAAACCCTGCGCTTGGAGTTGTATATTCCGTCCAATCTCTATTATTTCGACGGCCACTTCCCTGGTCGCCCGGTATTGCCCGGGGTAGTGCAAACCCACTGGGCGGTGCACTACGCGCGCGAGTGCTGGGGCGACCTGGGAGCCTTTTCTACCTTGGAAGCCATAAAATTCCAGCAGATTGTCGGGCCCAACCAACGCTTGCATCTGGCGCTCGAATACCAGCCTGAAAAAGACAAGCTCTATTTCAGTTACACCAGTGGCGACCCGAGTGCGCCGCGCCATCACGCCAGCGGTCGGGTGGTGTTTACGCGGGGGGCGAGCGGTGACTGAGTTGTTTATGAAGCCCCAGGATTTCGAGCCCTGTGCGCTTATTCCTGTCTACAACCACGAGCAGGTACTGGCCAAAACTGTGACGGATATTCGCGCCCTGGGCCTGCCGGTGGTGATGGTCGACGATGGCTCTCGCGAGCAGTGCAAACAGGTGATGCGCGCCTTGGCAGCGGGCGACAGCCAGGTGCAGCTGATCGAGCGCGCCGCCAACGGCGGCAAGGGCGCCGCCGTTAAAACCGGCCTCCTGGCTGCGGCCGCCATGGGCTTTAGCCACGCGCTGCAGATAGACGCCGACGGCCAGCACAACGCCGCCGATATTCCGCGTTTTTTGGCCGCTGCCGCCGAGCAACCGGGGCGGTTGATTGCCGGCTGCCCCGAGTATGACGCCAGCGTGCCCAAGGGCCGCCTCTATGGCCGCTACCTCACCCATGTATGGGTGTGGATCAACACCTGGTCGCTGGCGATTCGCGACTCCATGTGCGGCTTTCGCGTCTATCCCTTGGCGCGCAGTAAAGCCCTGATTGAAGCCGAACCCATGGGCGAGCGCATGGATTTCGATCCGGAATTTATGGTGCGCTGGCACTGGCGCCACTGGCCGCTGCTGCAGCTGAGCACCAGAGTTATCTACCCGGAAAACGGTGTCTCCCACTTTTTGGCCTGGCGCGACAACAAATTGATTTCCTGGATGCACACCCGCCTGTTCTTTGGCATGCTCTGGCGCCTGCCGCGCATTCTGCTTAACAAACTGCGCGGGCCTCAGCCGTGAGCGATAAATCAACAGCCGTG
>CBINKF010000206.1:0-5973 GCA_966251115.1 uncultured Cellvibrio sp. | reverse complement strand
ACTGAGTGAAAACGGGGCCGAAGATCCGCGCCGGGATATACTGCAGGCCGCGCGGTGCGCGCAGCTGGATTTGGGCCGGATCGATAAACCCCATATGCAGGCCAGAAACCTCATCGGCAAACTGGTTGAACAGCTGGTCCTGCTGCTCGCCACTTAAGCCGCCCAGCGACTTGTAGATATCCATCAAGTCGTCCTGTCCGCGACTATTAATGTAACTCAGTTGGCGAATAATGATGTCGGCGCGCTGAGTAAAAGTATTTAGAGCACGCCGCAGGGCCGGTAACATAATGTCGCAGGCATTTTTCAAGCGCGAGTCTATACCCTGCAACAGAGTTTCCAGCAGTGAAACACCCGGCACCACTTTTTGCGGCAGCGCTTTACGCAGGCGAATCTCCATTACCGCGCGCCAATCTTTTGCGGCAGTCTCTTCATCGCCTTGGCCGTAGCGACGCTTGCGTCGAATCCTGGTGATTATCTCGCTAATTTGATCGCGGTATTTTTCTACGCTGTCGGCAGAGAGCCGCACTTCAAGGTCGGGTTTAAACACCTTCTCCATAAAGTCGAAAAACTCATCGCTCGCTTGCTGGATAAGCTGACGCGACTCCACCTCGCGTACCAGCTGGCGCTTGCGCGCTTCCAGCTCGGCAATTACGTCGGTAAAGTCGCTGATAATACGCTCGGAATATTCGTAGGCATCGAGCAGGTCGTGAATTTCGCCCTGCTCATAAAACGCCTGCAAACTATTGCGGGTATTGCGCGTATTGCGGTTGCGGGTGCGAAATTCACTGGCGTGATGATCGGCAAACGGCTGGGTAAACAAGCGCCCCATGCGACTAAAGCCATAGGAGCTTTGCAGGCTGGTTTCGTCCACCTGTTTTTCCAGCCAGCCGTTATCAATCAAGCGATTGATAATAAAACTGGCAAGATCGCGCTGGGTGCGAAAGCGCCCTTCTCCAGCATCCACACCCGCATCTTCCACCTCATCGGAATCCACACCGTTGTCGGCATCGAGAATGGGCGCGCGGGCTACGGCTTCTTTAAAAATATCCAGCAGCTGATCGCGATTAAGTGCGTGGCCGTAATCGCGCAAGTCGGTGTAAAGGCGCTGATAAAGCAGGCGCAGGCACTCCGCCACCAGCTCGCGGTATTTACCGGTCAGCGGGCTAAAAAAGTGCTCGCGGGAATCGTCAAAAAACATCGGGGTCTACAACAAAAAAGCGCTAAATACAATGTTGCGCAAACTGACTGCGCTCTTCCTCAGTCCAGTCATCAGCATTTTTAGCCATCATCAGTTCACACCAATCATCGCTGCCAACGTCCGGGGTTTTGCCTTCCAGCGCTTTTGCCCTGGCTACAGAAGCTTCCGGCTTAACATCTTCAATCGGCACATCCGTATTTGCAGCGGTTGCTGCAAGTTGCGCTTGCGCCTGCTCGGCAATTTTGTTGAGACTGTGAATTTGGGCCTGTTGTTGGGCTTGTTGTTGGGCTTGATTTTCCGCAGCGCGGTTTGATTTTTTTATTACCAGAACACCGGCCACTATCACCAGCAAGCTGATAGCAACCAATATCAGCAGCAGTTTATGCTCGCGAATAACACTCATAATTAACTCGAAATCCATAGGGTAAAGAAACTTACGCCAGCCAATCGGCCATGGCTTCGGCGTAGTAGGTAATAATTAAATCGACACCGGCGCGTTTAAAGGCAGTCATGGTTTCCAACACTATGGCTTTCTCATCGATCACGCCGGCGGCGGCGCCCGCTTTAATCATGGCGTACTCACCGCTCACATGGTAAACCGCCAGGGGACGTGCAGAATTTGCGCGTATGTGGGCGATGACATCCAGATAAGCAATGCCGGGCTTGACCATCAAAATGTCGGCACCTTCAGCTTCATCCTGAAGGGATTCCGCCAGGGCCTCACGGCCATTGGCCGGGTCCATTTGATAGGTGTTGCGTGTACCTTTAAAGCTGCTATCTACCGCATCTCTAAATGGTCCGTAAAACGCCGAGGCGAATTTGGTGGAGTAGGACATGATAGGGATATGCTTAAAACCAGCCTCGTCCAAACCCTGGCGAATCGCGCTGATCATGCCATCCATCATGCCCGAGGGCGCAATCATGTCGGCACCGGCACGCGCGGCAACGACGGCCTGCTGCTGTAAATTCGCAAGGGTCAAATCGTTGTCGACATCATTATCGCAAACTACGCCGCAGTGACCGTGGCTGGTGTATTCGCAAAAACAATTGTCGCTAATAATCAGCATTTCCGGCTCGGCAGCGCGGGCAATGCGAATCATACGCGCCATCAAACCTTGTTCGCTCCAGGTGTCTGAACCCACTTCATCTTTGTGGGAGGAAACGCCGAACAAAATGACCGCTTTAATACTCTTGGCCCAGGCAGATTTTACGCGTTCAGCAAGTTGCGCCTCGGGATAGCGAAATACACCCGGCATACTTTTTATGGCAACCGGTTCGCTAATTCCCTCCTCCACAAAAAGCGGCAGAATAAAATCTGCCATAGTCACACGGGTTTCGCGTACCAACTCGCGTAAAGCACTGGTACGGCGCAAACGACGGAAACGAAAATCAGGAGTAATCAACGACATGTTCTTTCTCACTGCGATTACGCAACCATTGGGTCGCAAAAAATTAAATACTTAAATTGCCTTCATGACTCCATTCGCAGCGCACTTGCATATCGCCCGAACCGGGGCGGTGATAATTTCCTTTGGTCTCCCAGGTAAAGGTGTGGATTCCGGATAATTCTGTTTCCAAATGCACAGTCGCGGACACCCAATACATGCGACTCAGCAGGCTTTCAAATTGCTGAATCCACTGATCCCACTCATATTCAACAGCACGGTAAGAGGCACCAAAGTGCATAACTTCCGTTTGATAGCTGTTGTTGGGCACATCCACTTGGGGAATGGCAAACATTTCCTGGCTGATAAAGGGCCATTCATCGGCATGGGGCAGCGACAGCATAGCTTCGCGATTGGCCCTTAGCCGCTCCGAAATCTGTACCGTGCCTGCCATATCTTTAATGCAGCCATAAACTATCGATTCTTGATCCATAGAGTTTCACCTGAATTAAAAAGGCCACCACCAACTGGATTTAAACCTGTCTTCGCATTTTGCTAACTGAGCTGAATAGCGGCTGGCCCGGTTGGAAACCGTTTTAGCAGTATTCATTAACCAGCGCTGCTTGCGATAAGCACCGCGATTAAAGCCGCCGTGCCCTTCGTGGTAGGCCAAATATAAACTGTAGCCGTCGTTTAATTTAATACCGCTGCGCTTCTGGCTCTGGCGGTTATACCAACCAATAAAATCTATTGCATCCTTAAAGCTATCGCGCCTGGCCCAGCCATTGCCTGTTTCATCCTGGTACTCATCCCATACATCATCCTTGGCCTGGGCGTAGCCATAGGCATCGCTTAAACGTGGGCCGGGAATAATCCATAAAATTTTGGTGCGCTTGGGTCTGGCATTATGCTTGAACTGGGACTCCTGATACATGATGGACATCATGATAGGAACAGAAGATCCCCAGCGCTGTTGCGCCTTGTGTGCATGCTTATACCAGGAGGATTTTTCATCAAAGATCGCGCAAATATCGTCAGGCTTACTGGGCGGCAGGTTGGAACAGCCCACCAGCCAACTCGCTACCAACAAGACAACAAATTTGCTCAACCTAAGCACCCGACACTCCTCTATTAATATTTAGCGTTACTCGATTTGACCGTGCTCGCGCAGCAGCGCCAGCAAGTCGGCTTCTTCCAATATTTTTACGCCCAGCTCCTGGGCTTTTTGCAATTTGGAACCAGCCCCCGGCCCGGCAACCACATAATGCGTTTTGGCCGACACGCTGCCGGAAACCTTGGCGCCCAAGGCTAGCAAATGAGCTTTGGCCTGATCGCGATCCATAGCCTCAAGTGTTCCGGTTAATACATAAGTGAGCCCATTCAACGGTAACGCAGCGCGATTGACCTCGACGTTGTCCCAGTGAATGCCAGCCGCGCGCAGCGCCGCTACCGCTTCACGATTATTGCCCTGGCTGAAAAACTCCGCGACAAAATGCGCCACCACCGGCCCCACATCCGGCACCTGCTGTAAACGCTCATAATCGGCTTCTGCCAAAGCTTCAAAGCTGCCAAAAAATTGCGCGAAATTGCGCGCTGTGGCCTCACCCACTTCGCGAATGCCCAATGCAAAAATAAAGCGCGCGAGTGTGGTTTTCTTGGATTTTTCCAGGGCGGCAAGAATATTTTCGGCAGATTTTTCTGCCATGCGATCAAGCCCCGCGAGTTGCTCTCGCGTTAATTGGTAAAGATCAGCGATGCTGTGCACCAGGCCCTGATCAACCAGCTGTTCAACCAACTTATCACCCAGGCCTTCGATATCCATAGCTTTGCGCGACGCAAAATGCTTAATCGCCTCTTTGCGTTGGGCTGAACAAATTAACCCGCCTGAGCAGCGCGCGACCGCCTCGTCTGCCACAGTTTCTACTGGCGAGCCACAAACGGGGCACGCACTGGGGAAGATAACGTCGCGCGCATCGGCGGGGCGACGATTTTCCACCACGCCCACAATTTGCGGAATGACATCACCAGCGCGGCGAACAATAACCGTATCGCCCAGCTTAATACCCAGGCGCTGAATTTCATCGCGGTTGTGCAGGGTTGCATTGGAAACGGTGACTCCTCCGACAAATACCGGCTGCAGACGTGCGACAGGCGTAACCGCACCTGTGCGGCCCACCTGGTATTCCACATCCAGCAACTGAGTCATTTCCTCCTGTGCGGGAAACTTAAAGGCGATGGCCCAGCGTGGCGCGCGCGAAATAAAACCCAGGGTTTCCTGTAATTTGCGCGAGTTAACCTTAATGACCACGCCATCTATGTCGTAACCCAGGCTCGGGCGTTTATCCTGAATCTGGCGATAAAAATTCAAACACTCCTCTGGATTTTTCGCCAGTTGGGTTTCGCGGTTCACCAAAAAGCCCCAGGCTTTTAGCTGCGCCAATAAACCTGTGTGGGTTTCAGGTAGTTCAACCCCTTCTACCAGGCCGACACTGTAGGCACACATTTCCAAGGGGCGAGTGGCGGTAATGCGTGAATCCAATTGGCGCAATGCACCAGCGGCAGCATTGCGAGGGTTCACAAATAATTTTTCGCCGGCTGCGCGCGCTTTTTCGTTAAGCGCCTCAAACCCGGCTTTGGGCATGTAAACTTCGCCGCGCACTTCCAAAACTGCAGGAATATCCTTGCCCATTAATTTAAGCGGAATTGAATCTATGGTGCGTACGTTCTGGGTGATGTCCTCTCCATTGACGCCGTCACCACGGGTGGCGCCGCGCACCAAAATGCCGTCGCGATACAAAAGGCTTACCGCTAGACCGTCGAGTTTGAGTTCGCAGGCAAACTCCAGCTCTTGTGTAGATTTAAGGCGATCCAGAATACGCTGATTAAACGCGCGAAAATCTGCTTCATCAAAAGCGTTGTCGAGCGACAACATAGGCACTTCGTGAACGACGGTTTGGAAAGCAGCCAAGGGCGCAGCGCCTACCCGCTGAGTCGGAGAGTCGGGGGTGATAGCATTTGGGTACTTGGCTTCCAGCTCACGCAGGCGCTGCATCAAGCGGTCGTATTCCGCATCGGGAATTTGCGGGTCATCAAGCGCGTAATAGCGGTAATTGTGATAGCGAATTTCCTCGCGCAACTGTTCAATTTCGGGCGGGAAATCGTTAAAGAGTGACAAGTTGGCCATGAACAAAACCGCAGGAAGTAAACAAATAAAAGAATTGCCGGGCACATCCTTGTGCGACTAAAAATCCAAAGGCTGTATCTTAGCGCGGGCGCTGGAACAAGCGGCGGCGCTCAAAATCCAGAATACGCTGACGGCAGTGCTCAAGGGTTTGCCGAGTCATCACGCTGCGCTGCTCATCTTTCAGCTCACCGTCCAAGGCATCGGCG
>CBINKF010000205.1:0-5976 GCA_966251115.1 uncultured Cellvibrio sp. | reverse complement strand
ACAAACGGCGCTGCAAGTGGTTAACGATACCCTGTCCAAAGCCTATGAGCATATACGCAGCCACAGCTCGTCGGTGACTGACCAATACCAGGCGTTTGAGCCCCTTACCGCAGAGAAGGTCGCCAGCAATGTACTCGGTTTTATCGAGCGCCGCCTGCGTTTGGATCAAGCCGATGGTGCAACCCAGGAGCAGCTGAATTCGCGCCTTGAAGCCGGCCTATCTGGCTTTAAAAAGGGTTTTGCATAGGCCCATTACAAGCTTAAATCGCTGGACTTGCTCTCCAATAATGTAGATCATGACATAGGTAAAACCTACGACTTGGTCATTAAGGGCATCGATGATTTAAGACAGAAATATTTGGGTGATAAATACCAGGGTGATAAATACCAGGGTGATAGCGGCGCTCAAGCCGATGTTTCCGATTCAGCGCTCAACACTGCCGCTAAACCCACAGCTAATCAGCCGGCAACTACCAGCACAACACCTGACAGCCTGATACAAACCGCAGCTAAATTTGAAAGCTTTACCCAACTTGGTGCCGCCAGGGCGCGCGATTTTAGTTTTGAACTCACCACCCGCGACGGTGACAAGGTAAAAATTAACGCCTCGGCAAGCCAGGCGCTGGGGTTAGCTTATGGCAAGGGCACCAACAATCAGGAGCTGGCTGGAAGCTATTCGGCGTCGCAATCCTTCTCCCTGTCGGTGGAAGGCGATTTAAATGCGGACGAGTTAGGTGCGATCAACGATCTTTTAGGCAAGGTGAATGATCTGGCAGATCAATTTTATGCCGGCAATTTGGATGAGGCCTGGAACCAAGCCCAGGCCCTGGGTTTTGATGATCAACAAATAACCGGTTACACCCTGGGCTTAAGTCAGGTGGAAGTCCAACTGGTCAACCGAGATCAATCGGCGACTGCTGCAACGGGAGCGGATGCGGCTACTGACAACTCACCTCTGAGCCAATTATCCGGGTTGGATAGCGTTCATCAATTTATGAAGTCGCTGCTGGATGCACTGGATTCGGCCAGCAGCTTTGCTCAGCCCGGCCAGCTGCTGGAGAGCTTGGCGGCAGGGCTGGATCAATACCTGGGGCAGGGTGATGCGCAGGGTAAGCCTGAAGAAATCCGCCAGTCGGCGGACGCAGCACAAAATGCCAATCACCACAGGTTTTATGGCTTTTTACAGGCGCGTTTGGGTGATATAGCCAGTTCTGAGTAACCTGTCCGCTTCACGATACCTCAGAGTGTTCTGGTTAGGCTAAGCAATGTTCAGTATTTCCCGCCCGCTCATAGGTATAACTGTGAGCGGGCTTTTTATTGATTGCGCCTGATCTAACCTGCTTTTGCCAACCAATGATAAAATTCACTTTTTCGTTTTTGGGGTAATCTGCGTGCGTCAACTAACTCTTTATTTTACGTCCGGGTGTCATTTGTGTGAGCTGGCTGAAGATATTTTATGGCCGCTGCTGGATGAGCTGGACCTAAGCCTGAAACAGGTGGATATTGCCGAGTCGGATGAATTAATCGAAGCCTATGGTGTGAGAATCCCGGTACTGCTGGCCGAAGGTTGCGAGGGGGATTTGGGCTGGCCCTTTGATGAGACCCAGGTGCGTCAGTTTTTGACAAGGCGTTGAATCTTGTAAAAACTGGCGCGGGGCAATTTTGGTGTTATCGCGTTTTTACTTTTTTAAACCTTAAGGGTTAACCGCCTTAAGAATTAACCGCCTTAAGAATTAACCGTCTTTGGGGGCCAGGCCTAAAGAAGTCATGGTCTCGGTTACCCAGGTCAGGGTTTCAATATAAAGCTCCGCCATGGACTCTGGCGATATACCTTGTTCGGCAAGAAACTCCCAGTCCATATTATCCCAGGCGCCGCGCTCGTGAGCCTGCACAATCTCCAGTACTTTTCCCTCTGGCCCCTGATGGTTGAGCATCGCCAAATTCAGCGGTGGGCTGAGCGACAGGTTGCCCAGCAGTGTTTCCAGAGGTACATCCAAAAACGCGTCCAGAGTAGAAAATAATCCCACGGTAAAGTAAGAGTCGCCGCGACTGGTGCTGGGCATTTTTTGGGCGAGGGACTCACACATACGCGCGCGGGTGAGGGCCGCCACACTTAATTCATGGGGCTTGCCTCCCAGGTTGGAAAGCGCTAACAAATTCACCCAATTGCGAAGCTTGTTTAGCCCCAGCAGCATAATTGCCTGGCGCAGCGATTCAATTTCGCGATTTAAGCCAAAGGCTGCAGAATTTACCAGGCGCAGGAGTTTATAACTCAGGAGTGTATCGCTGGCGATCATGCGCTCAATTTTATCCAGCGGAACATTGGGGTCATGCAATGCCGAGAGCAGCATTAGCACCGATTGCTTGTTCTCGGAAATTTTGCGCCCGGTAAGCACTTGTGGCTTGGCGAGAAAATAACCTTGAAACAAATCAAACCCCATGGCTTTGCAGGCTTCAAACATTTCGTAGGTTTCTATTTTTTCGGCCAGTAGCTGTATGCCAAAAGGCTTGATGTAATCTATGTGTTCGCGCAGTTGCGCTTTAGTTAACGCCAGAACATCCAGTTTGATGATATCGGCATAGGCGATTAGGCACTCGGTTTCGTCGCTAAGCACAAAATCATCCAGGGCTATGGTGTAACCCTGTTCGCGCAGATTTTTCAGGGAGTGCAGCATCGCCGGATCAATACGCTGGCCTTCCAGAACTTCGATAACCAGCTTGCGCTTATCAAACGGCGGCGGATTGGCAATAAGCGTGCGCGTGAAATTAACAAAGGCAAAACCCTTGCCGACCACATCCTCTATCGCCGTTTCGGTAAAACTATTCAGCAATACCTGTGAACTGGCCGCATCGGCGTCGCGCGCGGAGTCGTAAATTAAATCTGCGTTGCGGCACAGCAGCTCATAACCAATCACCTGGATTTTGGGGTTAAAAATCGGTTGGCGCGCCAGGAGTGGAATACTGGAAGTCATAAAGTCCAATCTAGATCTGTAATTATTGTTGCAGCTGGTGGTTCAACCTCGGCGTGGTAATGCCAGTGGTTTGGTTAGTGGCTTCCGCTGCTTGTCTTTGATTAACGGCTAGTTGTTGGGTTCCCGGTTGCTGACATTTAGTGTAGCTCTTGGTTGGCGCCTTATCATCTTTAATTACAGGCTTGGGCTACCGATGGATTAAGCGCAAAGCCTTGTGAAACTGCCTATACTGACGGAGCCTTTGAGGCTATTAGCTGATAGATGAACGCATCGGGCGACTTGCTTGGGCAATAGCTTGGTTTTAGGTTCAGTTATGGTGTTAGCAAGAGTTATAACCCTGGAAAATTGGCTATAACCCAGGTATTAGTTACGGTATATGCATGTCTAAATTGTTAGATTCTGTTGATCAACGCACGCGCCTGGTTGGTGAAAACCGATTGGAGTTACTGATGTTCCGGCTTGCCGGGCGACAGCTGTTTGCGATTAATGTGTTTAAGGTGCAAGAGGTGGTTAAATTACCACCCATGCGCCAAGTCCCTCACAGTCACCCTCACGTACGCGGGATCGCTCATTTGCGCGGCCAAACCGTACCGGTAATTGATTTGAGTGCGGCCATAGGGGCGGGGCCCATCACCGATACCAGTAATGCCAACCTGATTGTGGCGGAATACAACCGCTCGGTGCAGGCGTTTCTTATTGGCCCGGTGGATCGAATAGTCAACCTCAACTGGGAAGCGATATTGCCGCCCCCCAAAGGCACAGGGCGCAGTCATTTTTTAACCGCCATTACACGTATTGATGATCAACTGGTGGAAATATTGGATGTGGAGCGAGTCCTGGCCGATATCATTCCTTACAATACCCGCGTCTCCTCCCAGGTGTTGGATCAGGATCTGGTGAATGAAGCCCGTCGGCGCAAGCTGAAAATCCTTTTGGCTGAAGATTCACCTACCGCAGTTAAGCAAGTACAGGAGACCATGGGCAACCTGGGCATAGAGGTAATCGCTGTTCAAGATGGTCTCCAGGCGCTGGGCAAACTCCAGCAGTGGTCGCGTCAGGGGCGCAAAGTGACTGACCAGATTTTAATGCTGGTGACCGATGCCGAGATGCCGGAGATGGATGGCTACAGGTTAACCACAGAGGTGCGCAAAGACCCCGCTCTAAAAGATCTTTATGTGGTGCTGCACACATCCCTCAGTGGAAGTTTTAACAAGGCGATGGTGGAGAAAGTTGGCTGTAACGATTTCCTTTCCAAATTCCAGCCGGATGACTTGGCCAGGGTTGTTCAAAAGCGGCTGCGCGAATACCTGAAGCTGGTTAACTAAATGCCGGATAAAGTGGGATAAAAAAGCGCGGCAACCAAGGGGCTTGAGCCCCTTAGCAAAACGGGTTTTACAGCTGCTGCACTGCCTCTTTGGTGGTAATAAAACTTTGCTTTTGGCCGAGGCGATAAGCGTAAATTACCGAAAAAGACAGCACGTTTTGCACATAGCCGCGCGTCTCCTTAAACGGTATTGTCTCAATCCAGACATCATAGGGAAGCTGATCGTCTTTATCCTTGTTTAACCACTGTTTAACCCGGTTAGGCCCGGCGTTATAAGCCGCCGCCACAAGAATACGGTTGCCATCAAACTCATCCAGCAGATGGTTGAGGTAATGGCTGCCCAGAGTGATATTTTTCTCTGGTGTAAGCAGATCATTTTTGGCAAAGCTGAGGCCATTTTTGCGCGCTGTCTGACGCGCGGTAGTGGGCAGTAACTGCATTAATCCCATGGCGCCTGCGGGAGATTTTGCGGTGTGCATAAAGGCACTTTCCTGGCGTGCGACGGCAAAAATCAACATGGGGTTGACCGAGGTTTTTTGAGCCATGCGATTGACGTGCTCGCGATACGCAATAGGGAAACGCACCTCAAGGTCATCCCAGTAATTGCCATCCACCATCGCCTGAATACCCTGGCGATACCAGCCCCAACTCTCCGCTAGGCGACCGGCCAACGGAATTTCGGAATTAGGCAGGTGGCGCACGGTGAAATACCATTCGCGGCTGGCGGTAGCCATTTGATCCAGCAGGTAAAACTCACGCGCGCGCTGAATGCCAGGTGTCTGCTCCAGGTTGTTTAATTGCTCTGGAGTGAACGCCACCGGGCGGTCCAGCAGGTGGTAGTCAATGCCGGTTTTATCGGCGGCTAGGAATCCGTAAAAACTGCGTTGCGCGGCTATGCTGGCGTAAATACTCATTGGCGTTTGGCCATTAATTTCCTTGATGTCCAGCTCTTCCATGGTGCGTGCCTGCCAGTAGCGCCAGCGCTCGGTTTGGCGGGCGTCATCGGGTAGGCGGGTGAGCCATTCGTTGACCTTTTCCCAATCCTGTTTGCGCAGCGATTCGCGGATTAACCATTCCACTAAATCAACTCTTGTCAGCCCTGGGGTAGAGGCGACCAATTGCTCAGCATCAACTTCGTGGTCTTGAAACAGCAAGCGCAGTGCGATTTGATATTTGATATTGATTCGGTCTTCGTCATTAAACAGCTGCTGGGCGTCGTATTTTTGCCACAGCGCCAGAGTCTCCGGCGCATCCTGACGCGCGTATTTTTCCAATCCGTAGAGAATGATGTCTTTCATCTCCGGCGATTGGGACGAGAAGCGCGAAGTCTGCTTGAGCAATTTGGGATTGCTGTTAACACTTTGCAGCAATAACGCCAGTGGTTGTTTGGTGGCAGGTAATAACCCCGCCAGGTAACGCGCCATGCTGCTGTTGCCCGCCTTGACGACTTTTAAGTGGCGCGACCAGATTAGTTCCGGTGTCATACCACCCGCTTTGGTCCAGATTGCAAACACCGGGTCGCAGGCCTTGGATTGGGTATCATCGATATTCCACAGCTTGGCTGCGTCGGCCAGCGCACTCTTATCGCCGGTTTCCAGGCGCGCGCGCAATTGCAGGCAGGCCAACTCGGGGTCGCCCAGGCTCGAATTGTAAAAACGCTGGTAATCTGCCCACTTTTCG
>CBINKF010000204.1:0-5989 GCA_966251115.1 uncultured Cellvibrio sp. | reverse complement strand
GGTTAGCTATGCCAATCACGCCAAGCAAAAATTGTTGGGGGTTAAAGCTTCCACCCTGGAACAGCACGGCGCAGTGAGTGCGGAAACTGTCCAGGAAATGGCCGCAGGTATTTTAGCCTTATCGGGCGCCGAACTGGCGGTCGCTATCAGTGGGGTGGCCGGCCCCAGCGGGGGCACGCCCGAAAAACCGGTTGGCAGTGTCTGGTTTGCCTGGGGCGAAGCGGGGCAGACAGTCAAAGTCAAATCCTGCCTGTTTAAAGGGGATCGCCAGGAAATACAGCAACAGGCGGTTAAAACTGCCCTTAAGGGCTTAATAGAGTATCTGGAAAAAAATACTGTATAAAACACTAGTACTGTTTGCGTATACAGGTTTTTCGTGTATGCTTTGATCCATTGATGAATGCGCAGGCATTTATCCTATAACAACAGTTTTAAATTCATTTTGGTAAAAGTTGAGGTGTTCAATGGATGCGAATAAAGAGAAGGCGTTACAGGCCGCGCTGAGCCAGATCGAACGTCAATTCGGTAAGGGTACTGTCATGCGCATGGGCGACCGTGAGCAAATGGTTATTCCTGCAATATCTACTGGCTCACTGGGGCTGGACGTGGCGCTGGGCATTGGTGGCCTGCCTAAAGGGCGCATCATTGAAATCTACGGCCCTGAGTCCTCCGGTAAAACCACCTTGACACTGCAAGTGATTGCCGAAGCTCAGCGTCAGGGCGGCACCTGTGCGTTTATCGATGCGGAACATGCGCTTGACCCAATCTACGCTACCAAGTTGGGCGTCAATGTTGAAGATTTGATCGTCTCTCAGCCAGACACTGGAGAGCAGGCTCTGGAAGTGACCGATATGCTGGTGCGCTCCGGCGCTATTGATGTACTGGTGGTCGACTCGGTCGCCGCTTTGACACCGCGCGCTGAAATTGAAGGCGAAATGGGTGATCACCACGTTGGGTTGCAAGCGCGTTTGATGTCTCAAGCGTTGCGTAAAATCACTGGCAATATCAAAAACGCCAACTGCCTGGTTATTTTTATTAACCAGATACGCATGAAAATTGGCGTTATGTTTGGCAATCCGGAAACCACCACTGGCGGTAACGCACTCAAATTCTACGCCTCGGTGCGTTTGGATATTCGCCGTATAGGTGCAGTTAAAGAGGGCGAAGAGGTAATTGGCTCTGAAACGCGGGTTAAGGTTGTTAAGAACAAGGTGGCACCTCCATTCAAGCAGGCAGAGTTCCAGATTCTCTATGGTTCGGGTATCAACCTCTTGGGTGAGGTAGTCGACTATGGTGTTAAGCTGGGAATGATTGACAAGGCTGGTGCCTGGTACAGTTACCAGGGCAATAAAATTGGCCAGGGTAAAAACAACGTTATGAAGTTCTTGCAAGAAAATACTGCTATCGCTAAAGAGTTGGAACAAAAAGTGCGCGCGGAACTTCTGGCCAGTTCGGCACTCTCACTCAGTGCAGGTAATGAAGACGTTTCCGATGAAGCGGAAATGATGTAACTTGAGCTGCTGACCAATAACAAAAAGCCCCACCTGTTGGGGCTTTTTGCTATATGGCAGCAAACTTAAAATGGCTGGTTTCAGCTGTGATTAAGCCCGTTGGTTTACAATAAAAATAGATAATCGTCGTGAACGATGACAGGCTAAGCGATATAAGACTAAGCAGTAACAGTAAGCGACCGTACAAAATAAGGTCAATATTCGAATCAAGGTGGCGATATGAAGTGGGTAAGCAGATTTGTAATGGTAATAAGTTTTCTGGCAACCCTGGGTTGTGCAACCAAACCCTATGTTGAGACTGATTTTGACCAGGCATACAACTTTGCAGGACTAAAGACGTTTTTTGTGGTTGAAACCAAGCAGGACTTTAAAGACAGTATCCTGGTGTCACCATTTACCCTGAGCCATATTCAGACGGTACTACAGTCTGAGTTGACCAAGCGCTATCAGGCTCCGGCTGCAAATCAAAAGCCTGATTTCGTAGTGAGTTACCACGTGGTGATGGAAGAGAAAATAGATCCGCGCAGCTATAACGAGCTCTACGGTTTTGGTTGGTACGGGCGTGGTTACTACTATCCTGCACCTCGCCCCTTCTTTTACGGTGCTGGCACAGGTATTCGCACTTATAACCAAGGCAGTCTGATTATTGATATTGTCGATGGTAAAACCGATAAACCCATTTGGCGCGGTGTATCTGAAAAGCGTTTAAGTCAGGGTATGTCACCGCAAAAGCAGCGCGAGATTCTCTCTCAGGCAGTTACTGAGGTGATGGCGGAATTCCCGCCGCTCCACTAATTCAGGTGCGGGGTTAGCTAAACTCCGCCATTGCTTTAATCCCTTTTTATGACGGAAACTGAATCTACCCTGGCGCAAATAAAGTCAGCCGCTATCAGGTTGCTGGCAATGCGCGAGCACTCCCAGGTAGAACTGCGCACAAAACTTGGGCGCAAGTACGCGTCAGCTGCCTTGATAAATTCGCTTCTTGAAACTTTGGCTGGCGAGGGTTTGCAGTCTGATCAGCGCTTTGCCGAAGCCTATCTGGCCATGCGCCAACGGCAGGGAAAGGGGCCGCAGTTAATCAAAATGGAACTCCGACAAAAGGGTATAAGCGAGCGGCTCATTGCAGAGCTATTTGATATTGAGGCGGCGGATTGGGAAGCCTGCGCCCAAAATCAACGAATTAAGAAATTTGGCCAAGCGTTACCCGCAGATCCCAAAGAGCGCGCCCGCCAAATGCGCTTTTTACAGTCGCGCGGCTTTTCCACTCAGCAAATTCGCCGTGCTTTTGCTGACCCCGAGCGGGATATTTAGTCTAAGTCCCTGTTATAGAAAGACTTGTTTTTATCGATCAGACGCCGGGGCGGGTGATTTTTTCGTCGCTCAGGCTCTTTTTCAGCGTCTGCAACCTCGCTTTTTCGTTGAGCCAGCTACCGCTTTCTGGTACTCTGGCGCCCCGTCCTTAAAGATAAACCCCTAGCACTGAAAACATTGGCCTTTGGGGCCTTATCTTCTTTTCCGCTTCGCATATCACAGAAATCAGGTTTTACATGACGCGATATATTTTCGTTACCGGTGGTGTTGTTTCTTCATTGGGCAAGGGCATCGCCTCCGCCTCCCTGGCCGCGATCTTGGAGGCCCGTGGCCTTAAAGTCACCATCATGAAGCTGGACCCCTACATCAACGTAGACCCGGGCACTATGAGCCCATTCCAGCACGGTGAAGTATTTGTAACCGAAGATGGCGCCGAGACAGACCTGGATTTGGGCCACTATGAGCGTTTTATTCGCACTAAAATGACCCGTCGTAACAACTTTACCACTGGCCGGGTTTATGAGACTGTGCTGCGCAAAGAGCGCCGCGGTGATTACCTGGGCGGGACAGTACAGGTAATTCCGCATATTACCGATGAGATCAAGCGCCGTATTCTGGAAGGTGGCAGAGATGTCGAGGTTGCCCTGGTGGAAATCGGCGGCACCGTAGGTGATATCGAATCGCAACCTTTTCTGGAGGCGGTGCGCCAATTAAAGGTTGAGCTCGGCTCGCGTGCGCTGCTGATGCATCTGACCCTGGTGCCCTATATTGCTACGGCGGGCGAGACCAAAACCAAGCCCACCCAGCACTCGGTAAAAGAACTGCGCTCAATTGGCTTGCAGCCAGACATACTCTTATGTCGTTCGGAAAAAATGGTCGATGAAGATTCCCGTCGCAAAATTGCCCTGTTCACCAACGTAGCCGAGCGCGCTGTAGTACCTCTGCCGGACGCAGAAACCATATATTCCATCCCCCGCTTACTGCAGAGCTTCGGTCTGGATCAAATTGTTGTTGAGTCCCTGGGATTGCAGTGCCCCGAAGCTGATTTGAGCGAATGGGACAAGGTGGTGGAAGGCAAACTTCACCCCACCAAAGAGGTGACTATTTCCATGGTTGGTAAATACATGGAGCTGCTGGACGCCTACAAGTCTTTGATTGAGGCCCTTACCCACGCCGGTATTCACACCAGCACCAAAGTTAAAATCAATTACATAGATGCCGAGCGTGTTGAGTCCGAGGGCGTTGGTATTTTATCCGATGCCGACGCTATTCTAGTCCCCGGTGGTTTTGGTGAGCGCGGTGTGGAAGGCAAGTTAATGGCCGTGCGCTATGCCCGTGAAAATAAAGTGCCCTACCTGGGTATTTGCCTGGGCATGCAGTCGGTGGTTATCGAATTTGCGCGCAACGTGCTTGGCCTGAAAGGCGCTAACTCTACAGAATTTGATAAGGCTACATCTTATCCGGTGATTGGTTTGATTACTGAGTGGATCACGGCGGAAGGCGCGGTAGAAAAACGCGATGAAAGCTCTGATTTGGGTGGCACTATGCGCTTGGGCGCCCAGGAATGTCGCCTGGTATCCGGCTCCAAAGCGCGTGATATTTATGGTTCAGATGTGATTGTCGAGCGCCATCGTCATCGCTACGAAGTCAACAACAACTTCGTCGATCAATTGCAAAAAGCGGGTTTGAAAATCGGTGGTTGGTCTGCCGATGACACCTTGGTAGAAATGGTTGAAATTCCCGATCACCCCTGGTTTGTGGCCTGCCAATTCCACCCGGAATTCACCTCGACTCCGCGCGATGGTCATCCACTGTTCAAAAGTTTTGTAGAGGAGGCTTTGGCCAATAAAAAATATGCCAATAAAAAATAACTATTGAGCTGCACTGTGCAGCTCTCGTTTTTAAGGAATTGCTGTGTCACAAGAAATCGTAAAAGTTGGCAAGCTTCAGGTGGGTAATAGCCTGCCGTTTGTACTCTTTGGTGGAATGAATGTGCTTGAATCGCGCGACATGGCGCTGCAGGTCGCCGAAGCCTATGTCAAAGTGACAGAAAAGCTCGGCATTCCCTATGTTTTCAAGGCCTCTTTTGACAAGGCCAACCGTTCTTCCATTCACTCCTACCGCGGCCCAGGTATGGAAGAAGGATTAAAGATTTTCCAGGAAATCAAACAAACCTTTGGTGTACCGGTTATCACCGACGTTCACGAAATTCATCAATGTGAACCAGTGGCTGCTGTTTGCGATGTTATTCAGCTGCCAGCTTTCCTTGCCCGCCAAACCGATTTGGTGGTGGCTATGGCCAAAACCGGCGCTGTGATCAACGTGAAAAAGCCGCAGTTTTTAAGCCCGGGGCAGATGAAAAATATTGTCGACAAGTTTGCCGAGTGTGGTAATGAGCAGATTATCCTCTGCGATCGTGGCACTAATTTTGGCTACGACAATTTAGTGGTGGATATGCTTGGCTTCCGCACCATGCGCGATGTTAGCGGCAACGCCCCGGTTATTTTTGATGTGACGCACTCGCTGCAGTGTCGCGATCCTATGGGCGCAGCGTCCAGTGGTCGTCGTCATCAGGTTGCTGAACTGGCGCGCGCTGGTATGGCGGTGGGACTAGCAGGTTTATTTTTAGAGGCGCACCCGGACCCCAGCAACGCCAAGTGCGACGGCCCCAGCGCATTACCGCTTGATAAGCTCGAGCCGTTCTTGGTGCAAATGAAAGCCATCGATGACCTGGTCAAAGGTTTTGCGCCCCTGGATATTCAATAATTTGTGGTAGACATTAACTAATTTTGTAGAAACACACTCTGGAGAAGATGAATGACTAAGATTGTTGACATCAAAGCCTTTGAGGTTTTGGATAGCCGCGGCAACCCTACTGTGATGGCAGAAGTAATTCTGGAATCAGGTGCAGTGGGTTCTGCTTGCGCTCCATCTGGCGCTTCCACCGGTTCGCGCGAAGCCTTGGAGCTGCGCGATGGCGACAAGTCTCGCTACATGGGTAAGGGTGTGTTGAAGGCCGTTAACAACATCAACACCACTATCAAATCACTGTTGGTAGGTATGGATGCGCTGGATCAGCGCGCCCTTGACAACGCCATGATCAAAGCCGACGGTACCGATTTCAAAACCGTTCTTGGCGCCAACGCCATTCTGGCAGTGTCTCTGGC
>CBINKF010000203.1:0-5993 GCA_966251115.1 uncultured Cellvibrio sp. | reverse complement strand
TGCAGCCAGGTGCTCAAAGCAAAATTCCCACAACTGAAAACCCTGGCGGTTGAACCGGAAAAATCGCCGGTAATCAGCGGCGGCCAGAAAGGCCTGCACCGTTTGCAGGGTATAGGCGCGGGTTTTATCCCCCAGGTATTGGACACAGCAACACTTGACGGCACAGTGCTGGTAAGCGAGGAAGCATCCTTTGAAATGACGCGCCAGTGCGCGTTGAAAGAAGGAATTTTTGTGGGCATCTCCTCCGGCGCCACACTCGCGGCAGTTGCACAAAAGCAAGCGGAAATGGCCCCCGGCAGCCGCGTGGTTATTTTCAGCTACGACACCGGCGAACGCTATTTGTCGATTGAAGATTTGTTTTAATTTTGCTTAGCCCATGGCTTCCTGCGGGAAGCCATTTTTTAGAGTATTTACCATGGCCTTGTTTATCGGATTGTTAGTTATTTGCATTCCCCTGGCGTTTGCCTATGTCAAATATAAAGACACGCAAAAGAAGTACGACAAGCGCATGGCGGAAATTCAAAAACGCCTGCACGACATTAACGAGGACAAAGAATAGCCCTGCGCGGCACCTGATTTTATTTCTCACCTACTTACTGCCAGCTGAAACACCGGCGGCCTAATACTTTCGTTTCCGCTAAGGCGGCGATAGCAACACCCGTGATTCACGGGTGATCACTAAAAGGCTTTGTTCTAAAAGGCTTTGTTACTCAACCAAACCACGCCATAGGGCGGCAAGTTCAGGTCGGCACGCAGATCGCTGTAGATGGTGCCGGAGAGTAGATCCGTCCAGGTATCCAGGGCGATTAAATTCACACTCGCCAGGGGAATTGTAAGGGCTTGGTCGCTGACATTGTGGATACAAAAAATACTCTGTTCGCGCCTGGGGCTCTGCCGCCAAAAGCCAAAAATCTGTTCGCCCAGGTGCAGAGTGTACTGAGTGGCATTGGGATGAAACGCCGGCTGCTTGATGCGTATCGCCAGCAGGGCTTTCATGCGCGCAAACACTTTGGCGTGGTGCGAGTACGCATTGGCAAGCTTTGTTTCCAACTCATCCAAATTCCATTTATGGCGATTGATGGCGCGATTGTGACTGGAGTGCTCCACGCCCGCGTAATCGTTGTTGGTGGCCAAAAAACTGTGGATATAAATACCGGGAATACCTTCCAGCGCCAGCATAATCGCGTGAGCGCAAATAAAGCGTTCGATCTGCCATTTATCCGGCCCCTTCACCGTGCCCTGCAGCGCATCAAATAAGGTGACATTAATTTCATAGGGCTTGGTTAAGGCACCCTTGACCGAGCGCCAGGAAATACGCGCTCCAAAACTCTGCATGGTATTCACCAGCACATCAATTTCGCTCTCGCACAGCAACCCCTCGGCTGGACGCAGGCCAATGCCATCGTGGGAGGCGATAAAATTAAAATAAAAAGTGCCCATTTGCGCGGGCGGCATAGCCATTTGCCACTGCTTTAAATAGTCCGCCTTGCCGGTAATTAAAGCGTGCAATAACAGCGGTGGTAGCGAAAAGTTGTAAACCGCATGGGCCTCATTGGCATTGCCAAAGTAGGACAGGTTTTCGTGGTTGGGCAAATTGGTTTCGGTGATGATAATGGCACCGGGGGAATGATGCTCGATCAGCGTGCGCATCAAGCGCACCATCTCATGGGTTTTGGTGTGGTTGATACAGGGCGTACCTATTTCCTTCCATAAAAATGCCACCGCATCCAGGCGAAAAGTGCGCACCTCGCGCTCCAGGTAAAACTTGATAATGCCGAGCATTTCCTTAAGCACTTGCGGATTGGCAAAATTCAAATCCACCTGATCGTGACTGAAGGTGCACCAGACGTAGCGCTTGCTTTCCAGGGTTTCCACTTCAGCGAGCAGCGGCGAGGTGCGCGGGCGCACCACCGCCGATAAATCTGCCGCCGGATCTGCCTCCACAAAATAATCCAGCCCGGGCTGTTTACGCTGTTTAAAATTATCAAACCAGCGGCTGCGCGCCGAGCAGTGGTTGACCACCAGGTCGGCCATCAAGTTGTATTCCTTGCCTATCGCCTCCACCTGCGACCAATCGCCCAGCGCATCATTCACCTGAGTGTAATCAATAACCGAAAAACCATCGTCAGTGCTGTAGGGGAAAAACGGCAAAATATGCACACCGTTAATTACCTCGCGCATATGCTGATTCACAAAATGATGCAGACTGGTCAGCGGCGCCTCGCCCTCGCGCTTGAGCGAATCGCCATAGCTGATTAGTATCACATCGCGCTGGCTCCAGGAGTTTTCGTGAATGCCGGGGCGTTCGCAGTTTTCATCCAGGCCCATGATCGCGATTAACTCGGCGGCCAACCTGGCCACCTCCAGGTCGGGATAAATAAGCGCAAGATGGGTTTCCACCAGAAATCTGAGCTTTTTTTGCACTGCCGCGTCTTGGCTTGCAATGGGCAAACTGGCAAGCATGGAGTTGCTCCTCAATCGTTTTGAAAAATCGGATTAACGTCCACCAAATCCCTTCATATCCTCCTCCACCGCCTGATACAGATCGGCAAGAATATTGGGCACCGCGCTGATCACGCGGTTCCAGCAGGGCATAAAGGGTTTTTCCATGGGGTTGGCCAAAAAGCGCTGGCCCGCCTCCAGAATATTTTTGGCAAACATTTCCACCGCCTGCTCTTCGGCGTGTATATCCAGTTTTAAACCGTTCATACGCGCATCGTTGGAATAGGTTTCGATAAAGTCGAGCGCAATGCGAAAGTAAGTCGCCTTGATCGAGCGAAAGGTCTCCGAATTAAACACCACGCCCTGGGTGGCGAGTTTGCGAAACAGCGCCTTGGAAATATCGATCGACATTTTCGAAAGGCCTTTCTCCGCATCCTCGGGCGACAGCTCCTGGTGTTTGTGATCGTAGGTGGTGGCAATATCCGCCTGGCACAGGCGGTTGTTGGCGTAGTTGCGATGCACTTCCGAGAGCACGCCAATTTCCAGGCCCCAGTCGCTGGGGATGCGAATATCGTTGATCACATCGGCGCGAAACGAAAACTCACCGGCGAGCGGGTAGCGAAAGCTGTCGATGTAATCCAGATAATCAAAATGGCCGAGGGTCTTTTTTAAGGCGCGAATCAACGGCGTGACTAACAAACGGCTGACGCGGCCGTGAATTTTGCCGTTGGCGACGCGCGCGTAAAAACCTTTGCAGAATTCGTAGTTAAAACTGGGGTTGGCGACCGGGTAAATTAACCGCGCTAACAGGCTGCGGTCGTAGGTGACTATATCGCAGTCGTGCAGCGCCACAGATTCGGCTTTATCCGAGGCCAGCACATAGCCCAGACAAAACCACACATTGCGCCCCTTGCCCGGCTCAATCGGCGACAGCCCTTCTTTTTTAAGTTGCTCGTCGATCGCGCGCAAGCGCGGGCCATCGTTCCAGAGCACGCGGATTTTAGGTGCGAGCGGTGCAAAAAATTTAAGGGCGTAGCGATATTGGGCTTCATCGGCGCGATCCAATCCCAGGACGATTTCCTCCAGGTAATCCACCTGCGTCAGTTCCGCGACAATTTTTTTTAGCGCGTCGCCTTCCAATTCAGAAAACAGAGAAGGCAGCACCAGGCTCATGGGGCGCGTGCGCGAAAACTGTTTCAGCTCCCGTTCCATATCGGGCAAATCCCGCTGCGATAAATTGTGCAGGGTGGTGACTATACCGTTTTGATAAAAATCGCCCATGGGCTGATCTCCTCTTAAGGGGCCTGCCACACAAGATGCTGTGCCGCAGACTTAAAAGCGAAGCGCCAGCGAATACCAGCGGCCAGCACTTCGGGTTAAGATCACTCACTCCAGGAGCGAGCCATCAACAAGCTTTAAGTGGTGCTCCATCGCCTCCTTCCAGCCCTCTGGGCCGTATGCGTCTGTGTAGTAGATGTCGGCCGCGCTTTGCGGCACCAGTGGGAATGGGTGTTTAGGGGATTTAACCAGTACCGGCCAGTGGGCCAGCTTGAGCATATCCAGGTCGTTGCCCGAGTCGCCCAGGGCCACTATCACCGGCGGCTTGCCCCACAGAGGCTCCAGCTGCTGGCTCAACCAGGTCATGGCACTGCCTTTGTCGCACTTGCCCAGCACATGGTAAAAGCGCCCGCCTTTAAGCAGGCTCATACCTCGATCGGTTAATACTTGCTGAAATGCGTTGAGTTCATCCGCCGTGTCGCGCCAGAGAATAGGTTCGGAATAGCCGCGCGCCTGCGCGCGTTTAGCGGATGAGGGCGACAGGCCCGTGTGTCCCATGACCTGCTCTATGGTCCAATCATTAAACCCCTCGAACTTCCAGCCAAACTCCTGGCGAATAGTTTGCAGTTGCGCCACCAGTTGCGCGCGTTTTTGCCCCAGCACCTGGCCACAATAGCCGGGAGCCAACACCTCGCCCGGGGCATGGATCAGGTCGTAACCCTGGCGCCAGTAAACCGCTGAGCCGTTTTCGACAATAAAGGGAGAATTGATGCCCATATCCTGTTGCAGGCTGATCACTTCATCCGCCGTTTTACTGGTATTGATCACCACCGGAATGTCCAGCTGCTTTAGCCGCTGCAAGGTTTTGTAGGCGGCGGCCCAGGAGTAGGTATCGTGGTCCAGCAGGGTTCCATCCAAATCGGTCACAACTAATAAGCCAGCGGTGTTCAGGGCAATCATTGGCGTCTCCTTGCTAGGGTTCGGGGCCAGGGTTCGGGGCTAGGGTTCGGGGTTTTGCCCCGCCCCCGGCCAGAAAACCTGACCCGGGGCGGGACGACGGTCGAGTATCTGATGATTCTCGTCCAGGATAAATTCGACATCGGCCTGACCCGGCAGGGTGAGCAAAGCCCATTCAGTCAGGCGCTGGTAATGGGCAATAAAGCGCGCCAGTTGCTCCGCTGACTGGATGTGCGCAGGCTGATCCGGGTGAAGTTTGGCCCAGCGCTGGGCCAGTTTTTGCTCCTGCAGTTGACGCCATTTATAGACCGCAGCAAACGAGGGCGCGCTTAGCACAATCAGGTGCTGCAAACGTTTAAACAGGGTTTGATAGCCGCCCGCCAACTGACGATTGACGTAGCGGCGCCAGCTGCCATCGGCATCCTCCAGTCGCTCCAGGTCATTGATTGCGACGTCCAGACGCTCGCTGGGTTCGGGTTTAAGCCCAACGCACCAGCCCTCCACAATAATCACATCCAATTCGCCCTGCACTTGCTCCCAGTCCTCGGGCGGATAGCGATCATCCAGGGCCTTGTTAAAACGGGGGATGGCGAGTTGCTGGCCCTCTTTAAGGGTTTGCAGTTGATCAATCACTTGCAGCGCCAGGTCCAGATCGTGGGTGCCGGGAACGCCGCGCGTAATTAACAGCGGATGGATGGTTTCGGCCAGCTGCACCCGCTGCGCGCGGGTCAGATAAAAGTCGTCAATCGACAATACCAGTACCCGCAGTTGGTGCTCCACACTGAGGATCAAGCGTAAAAACTCGGCCAGGGTCGACTTGCCGCTACCCTGGGTGCCTTGAATTCCTATCAGCATAGGCACCGTGGGCACCACAGGCACCACAGGCACCACAGGCGATTGTCGCCCTTGCGCCAAAGCGGCCAGCTCCGCCGCCAGGGGCTGATACCACTGAGTGACTGTGTGGACGAAATCTGCTGGCAGTTGTTGGTCGCCTATGGCCTCTGCCAGGTAGTTTTGCACCATGCTGGTTCACCTTGTTTTTCGGGGTCAGGTTTAGTGCAGATAGTTTACGCCCTGCCGGTAATGCATGGGGCAGGCCCTAGTATCCAAGTAGTTACTCAGCAATATGCGAACCAATTTTTAATGGCGAGATAAGAAATAGCAGGCAAAAAAAGAGGCAGCCTGGGCTGCCTCTGGGTAGATCCTCAGATGGTTACTGAGCTTGATTTATTCAACGGCAACAACAATTACCGACTTGGCGGGTAACTCCAGCTGCAATTTGCCCGCTTTAGCCTTGGCAGTGTAGGGGCTGGGTT
>CBINKF010000202.1:0-6027 GCA_966251115.1 uncultured Cellvibrio sp. | reverse complement strand
CATGTCGCGCCGACTCAAGGCATCGGTAACAGACCCGCTGCGCGAGCTCACCGGCATTATGGAGCAAGTCAAAGATAGTAATGACCTGGGTTTGCGCGCGCAAACTCAAAGCCAGGACGAAATTGGCCAGCTATCCAGCAACTTTAACGAAATGCTCGACTTGATTGAAACCAGTAACGCCACTATGGAAAACCTCTATCGCGATCTGGTTATTAAAAGCACCAAAGCCGAGGCTGCAACTATAGCGCTGGAAACACGCAACCAAAAAACCAAAGAACTGCTCAGCAGTGCCGCCCACGATTTGCGTCAACCGCTACAGGCCATGGCAATTTTTCTGGACATGTTGCAACTGCAGGAAGCCAGCCCCAATCAACAAAAACTGATAGAAAAAATAAGCCAGGCGATGGAAAACCTGCGCAGCATGTTCAGTGAAATTCTCGACGTAACGCGCCTGGAGCATCAGCAATATGGGCTGGAGCTGCAGGTGGTGGATTTGCAGCAACTGGTGAACACACTGCAGCTGGAATTTTCTGTGCTGGCGGAAAACAAAGGGCTGTATTTGCACACGCAGGTACCCAGCATTAAATTGTTAACCCAGCGCGGCATTTTGGAACGGGTGATTCGCAACTTGGTTAGCAATGCCATTAACTATACCCAAGAGGGCGGCATTAGCCTGGAGGCGGGGATTACACCCGACTGTTTATTTATTGAAGTGCGCGATACCGGCCAGGGTATTTCCGAAAAAAACCTGTCCCATATTTTTGAAAAATTTGTGCAGGATGATTTAAACCCACGCGCCAGCACTGGCTATGGCCTGGGCCTCGCGATAGTGAAAAATTTTGTCGATCAGTTGGGCTATCGCATCAGCGTCGATTCGCAACTGGGCCAAGGCAGCAGTTTTCGCATTGAAATTCCCCAGGCTTACCCGGCGCCGGGCAATACCCATGGCGAAGCTGCCGCACCAAGCCCTGAGGCTAATCAAGCGTGGTTGAATCCAGAGGATACCGACGTATACGAGCATACGAGCGAATTTATCGAAAACCACATAGTGCTGATAGACGATAACCGCGAGATCAGGCGCGATCTGAAAGATTTTTTGTGCAGCCTGGGTATGCAGGTTAGCGACTTTGATGGCATGGAAGATGCCCAAGTCTATTTTGCCAGCGAAGACTATAGTGATCCGGATTTAATTATTTCGGATTTTCAACTGGCGAAAGGCTGCACCGGCGATCAGGTGATTGCGCGCATTCGTGCAATGCTGGGCGTGAATATTCCTGCATTTATTGTTACCGGCAACCACTCTGCGGAAGTGGCTGAGCGCATTAAAAGCCAGGGCTTGGATTACTACCTTAAGCCGGTAAGCGTTGCGCGTTTAAAAGCCGCTATTCGCGAGCATTTGGAATAGCGCTGCCTATGTAAAAAATTAATCCAGCAAGTGTTTAGCTGCATTCACCGCCTGGGTGCGGTTTTTAACATCCAGCTCGCGCAGTATGGCGGCCACATGAACCTTTACCGTGCTGGGCGACATATTCAGTTCACGTGCGATTTCCTTGTTGGATAAGCCCTTAACCATCTGCCGAAAAACGTCCAATTGACGCTCCGTCAGCTTCTGCGCCAACTGCTCGGAATTACCCGCACTTGGGTTGGCGACACCAATATTCGCCGCGCCACTCCCCACCACAGCAAGACCGGGCGCAGCAGGATCGGTCACAGCAACTGGACGGGCAGTCGCCACGTTAAGCATTTCGGGTGGCACATAGAGCCCGCCGGCCAGCACCAATTGCACCGCGCTGATCATGACTTTGGAGGAAGAGGCTTTGGTGATAAACCCGCGCGCGCCATTGGCCAGGGCCAGTTGGATCAAGCCCGCATCCTGCTCGGCGGAGAGCATAATCACCGGCGTTTGCGGTTGCAGGCTGCGAATGCGTGTCAGACACTCCAGCCCATTGGCATCGGGCAAGTTGTAATCAAGCAGCACCAACTCCAAAGGGCCGGCCGCTGCCATGGCCAGTGCCTGCTGGGCCGTCTCCGCTCCGGTAACCTCTACCCGGTCGGCGAGCTGCTCCAATAACAGACTTACCCCTTCGCGAAAGAGCGCGTGATCTTCTACCAATAACACTTTCATAAATGGTCCAGTTCAATGCACCCAAAGGATTAAAACTTGTCCAACCCAAGCTCGACAACCCAAGCCCGACAACCCAGGTTAGCGGTAAATTGAAGAATTCGGCCTGCGCATCATACGCGATGATATTTATCCAGGCTTTCCTCTACTTAAGCCTTCTCCTACTCATTAGGCTTTTTTATCAACTTCTAGTATTTTCCTTTGTTTTTTACCTGAGAAACCACTGAAATGTGCAGATTTGGCACTAATCCACTTTTATACGCCACTAACCCAGCAAACGTTCATTCAGTATACTTTTTATACACCCCAAGCCTAAGCCCCAGATATAAAGCCTGCCTTCGTATATTAAATAACTATCAAAATAACTATCAAAATAACAATCCAAATTCTGCCAAATAGCCACAGACTCCAGGTTTTTGCTAGAATCCCAGGCCCACTATATAAGCCTGAGAGACACTTGCTATGCTGATTCAAGCCGCTATTTCCCTTGGTGAATTAATCGACAAAATCACGATTCTGGAAATCAAGGCGGTCAATATCGACGACCAGGCCAAGCTCAAGAATGTTAACCACGAACTCAATGTACTCAATGCCCAGGTTGAAAGCCTGTTGGATGACGCTGGCAAGGCTAAACTCAGCCCCCTTAAGCAAGCCTTAAAAGACATCAACCAGGAGCTGTGGGTCATTGAAGATGACATTCGCGATTGCGAGCGCGCCAAAGACTTTAGCGATAAATTTATCCAATTGGCGCGCGCGGTTTACGTTACCAACGACAAACGCGCCGCCGTTAAAAAAGACATCAATCTGGCCTTTGGCTCAGAGCTGGTGGAAGAAAAATCCTATAAAAATTATCAGTAAACACTCCTCATCTATTTAACGAAAGATACCGCCCATGCGCATACTGCTTGTCAAAATGTCCTCCATGGGCGACATATTTCACACCTTCCCAGCCATCAGCGACCTTAAAGCTCAGTTTCCTCAGGCAGAAATTCACTGGGTGGTAGAGGCAGGCTTCGCCGAAATTGCCACCTGGCACCCGGCTATAGATAAAGTCATCCCCATACACCTGCGCCGCTGGATGAAAGAGCGCCGCCTGAGCAGTTGGCGCGAGTTCCGCAGCTGGAAGGCCGAGCTTCAGCGCGAGCAATACGACTACATAGTCGACGCCCAGGGGCTATTAAAAAGTGCACTCATCGCCAAATGCGCCCGGGGAACCGGGATTTTTGGTTACGACAAAAACTCTTCGCGCGAGCCCATTAGCCACTGGTTTTACAGCAGGTATTTTCAGGTGGCTAAAGATCAGCATGCCGTACAGCGCACACGGCAGCTCCTGGCCGGAATTTTTAATTACGCCATTGGCGATCAACTGAACTTTGGGGTAAAGCAGTATTTTTCCCATGTGCAAAAAGAATCCAACAAGTTGGTATTTATTATCGGCACCAGTTGGACAACCAAGCTCTGGTCCAAAAACCATTGGATCGAACTGGCCAAAATTGCCGTGGCACAGGGCTTTAGTCTCGAAATAATTTGGGGAAGCGACGAGGAGCTGGCGCTGGCACAGGAGATAATCGCCCAGTGCCCGCAAGCGAATCGCCCCAGCGAACGCATGAGTATTACCGCTGTTGCCGAAAAGCTGGTAGCGGCTGCCGGTGTGGTGGGTTTGGACACAGGCTTCTCTCACCTTGCTGGCGCGCTGGAGACACCGACCATTGCCCTATACGGCCCCACTTCACCCAGCAAAGTTGGACTTATTGGCAACCACACCCTTAACCTTCATTTAAACCCGCCGCTGGAGTGTATGCCCTGTCACAAACGCAGCTGTAAATGGCTGCCGGAGGGCTCCAAAGATACCCCCAGTTGTATGCAAAAAATTTCAGTCAATGAATTGTGGCGCGCGCTGAATGAAAAAATTAATCGATCAAACCAAAATGCGCACTAACCGCTGAACAACATCTAGCCTTAGCTAAAAACCGCCATCAACCGAGTCAACCCAGATCAAACTAGCCATGTCAAAGCATTATTTATTTTATGGTTCCGAACGCTACACCCAGGCCATTATGCGCCCCATTGACGCGGCAATAAAAGCAAGGGGAGACAAGGCCGCCTGGTTTTTTGGCGGCCCGGGTGCAGAAGATCTTAACGCTGACGATCTGGTGCTAAATAGCGTTGCCGAGGCTAAAGCCTGGAATCCAATTGCAGTCATTACCCCCAATAATCTGGTGCCGCATTTTTTGCCCGGGGTTAAAGTGCAGACCTTTCACGGCTTTGATGCGGGCAAACCGCGACACATCTACAGTCGCGGATTATTTGATCTCTACTGCACGACCGGCCCCCAGGATACTCAAGCGTTTCAAAAACTGGCGGACAAACTGCAATATTTTTCGGTTATTGAAACTGGCTGGCCCAAGCTGGATGAGTTTTTTAAAAATCTTCCCGCGCAGCTACCCCCAGTAAAAAACAAGCCCGTTATTTTGTACCACTCGACCTTCTCACCCTCCTGGAGCGCGGCAGAAATTCTCTATCCCGAGATAAAAAGGCTTTCCGCCAGTGGGCAATATCAATGGGTAGTCACCCTGCACCCCAAAATGAATCGGGACACAGTGACCAAATACAAGGCGCTGGAAAGTGAGCACCTGAAGTTCGCTACCAATGACAATATCCTGGATTTATTTTACGACGCCGATGTTATGTGCTCGGACACTTCATCGGCGCTGAGTGAATTTTTATTGACGCGTAAGCCAGTAGTGACCTTTAAAAATCGCCGCCCAGGTGCACAGCTACTCGACATTCACCGCCCGGAAGATTTTGAAAACGCCATAGCCAAAGCACTTTCGCGCCCACCGGAGCTAATGGCAGCCATTGAAAATTTTGGTCAACAAATTCACCCCTACCGCGACGGCCATTGCGCTGAGCGCATTCTCGATGCGATAGATTTGTTTATTTCGCGCGGTGGCAAAAACAAAAAAAACAAACCCTGGAACCTGTGGCGCAAATACAAGATTTGCAAAAATTTTAACCACTGGGAACTGTAAAGCAAACGGGCATCCAGGGATGCCCGCAAAAATGCTAGTTTTCTTTGCCTGGTGCGTCCAGAGTGCCTATTCGATAGAGTAACCAAGCGTATACCATATCGCGCACACGATTTGTTGCCTTATCCATGCTTTGAACGCAGACAAAGGCTGTCGTTTTTTGTTTTGCAGCTCGCTTTAATTTCCGCTTGATCCGCCAGCGATTTTGACTCACTGGCTTTACCTGCAGTGTTTGTAGCCGATTGTCAATAATCGCATTTCCTTCAGCCAACTCCAGATGTGCCGATAAACTCTCCGCCGTATACTGTTCCAAGGAGCGTAACTTAAAGGATATTTGACGGTTGAATAAATCACTCTCACGCTTACTAAAGGCCTCCATGTGCGTGCGCAAAAATGGATGGGGATTGTGCTCCACCTGAAAGTAACGTCCAGTAAATCCAGCAATCCGCGCCGCTACCTTTTGCGAAATGAGATACTTAGCGCGTAAATTTTTGCGCCCTTGCGCAGGGGCAGAACGCTCAGCGAACCATTCGCGCAAACGCCCCCATAAGGTTGTATGCCTATGTCCCCGCAAAACCACTTTCACATCGCGAAAAAATTCTTCTGGTTGCAACGGGCGAACTACAACAAAATCGTCATTTAAATAAATATATTGTTCAGCCAACCCCTCAATGCGCCACAACATAGCGCTGATCGAACGGGTATTAAAGGTGGGCAAATAATGTTCGTAGCCAGAAAATATTTCGCGATGGTCGACAATGCGCACCTTGTCCGCAAAGGGCGTAGTTGCCAACCAATTCATTAAGGTCGGCGTTTGTGCATCGGTAACTATATGTATACGACGCAGCCAGGGGGCATATTTGAGTAGCCCCATTA
>CBINKF010000201.1:0-6053 GCA_966251115.1 uncultured Cellvibrio sp. | reverse complement strand
GTCCGATTTTGAACTCGAACCGCTTGCCCCGCCACAACCCGCCATTAAGGCAAGCATTGCCAATACAGAAACCAGCTTTCCGGCGCCGCTGCCGACACTCAAGGTTTTGATACTCATACATTCTCCAGTTTTTTGTTATATCTATTAGTAACACCGTGTTATTTAATACCAATTCAAAATTTAATGTCAACTGGTGGTTACCGAGAACACAATAAAAAAGTTCGTTAAACGTCTGTTTTTAATGGTAAATATATATTAAAAATATATAGGTTATCGAATTCCGATATATTTCATATAAATAACAATATGTTTATTATGAATGAAAGCTACTCCAGTCAAGCCTAATTTTCCGGATAATTCGATATTCGTAGATTTAAAATGGTTCCAATTGGTCACAAACAGCTCACCACTACCATCTACGCCCGTCTCAGTTAAAAAAGCAGCTTGCAAGAGCAACAGATGCCAAGCAGGCTGATTCTGAGCGCGCAGTTGTAAATGCCTGTAAAAATGCATGGCATCACTGTTGAGTGATCGGACTTCATCCGAGAAATTTGGATCAAATTTCTCCCATAGTTCTGAATTTATTGAAGAATCTTGATATTTACATCAAATGATGGTGTAGCTCTCTCCATATCGAGCTGGTGATCCTAAAGCCGATTGATACTGGCTGATATTTAGGGGGCTATGATGATCAGCATCTCAGGGGTAATCTTCCAGCGTAAATGCCTTGTCGCCAGTCAATTGCACCTGGGTATAAGGGTGATTGGGGAAGATCAAACTGGTCATACTCAGGCGCCCGCCCAGGGCGAAGATTTCGATGGAGGCTTGATCCAGCCTGATGTCCAGATCCTGCTGATGGCCCTGCCAGGGGTTGCTCAGGCTGGCGGCAAGTAATAAAGCCGCAAAGGAGTTATTGTGGAAGGGATTTACCGCGCTTGCCGCAGGCGGCGGCAAGCGCGGCCGGGGCGAGGGCCTAGGCTGGGCTGAGTGCGAATTGCTGTCGCGCCAAGTGCAGCGCGCCCGCTTCCGGGGTGCCCAGGGGCGGGCTGATTTTGGCCTGCAGGCTTTCATCCAGCCACGACAGAATCGCCCCAGAGGTGCCGCCGATCAGGCTCAGGCGGTTGCTGGTTTTAGTCAGCAGAAACTGGCAGTAGCGCTCGATATAGTTGGCGGCGCGGTGAATCATCTCCAGTGCCGCCCAGTTGTGCTGGTCGGCAAACTCAAACACCAGGGGCGCCAACTGCGCGTAAAAACCCGGCTGGGCGCCTATGGCCTTGGCCGCCAGCTGCTCGGCGGTGCCCACCTCCAACACCTGCACCAGCGCCTGGCTAAAGGCGCTGGGCAGCTCTATGCCATCCAATACTTTGAGGCAGTGCTGCACCGCCTGCAGGCCTATGCCGGAGCCGCTGGCCCTGTCGCCCAAAAACAGCCCGTAGCCGCCAAACTCGCTAACCTGACGCTGGATTTGCACGCCGGCGCAAAAGCCGGTGCCTATGATAATCACGCCGCCATCCTGCTCCTGATGGGCGCCCAAACAGGCGATCTCCATATCGGTAGTTACGCTTAATTGCGCAAATGGCTGCTGCCACTGGGCAAACAGGCTTTTGTAGTTATTGACATTGGCGCCAGCCAACCCGGCGGCGGCGTGAACTCGCCCCAGGTCGGCCAGGCCCAGCCCGGCCTGCAGCAGCGCCTGGCTGGTGGCATCCATAACGGCCGCGATTGATTCTTCCACACTGCGCACCAGGTTGGCCGGGCCACCTATGCCCTGCCCCAAACACTGCCCCCGGGCATCGTCCAGCTGCACCTTGCACTTGGTGCCACCGCCATCTATCCCGAGGAAGAGAGGTTCGTATTCGCTTTTGCGTATATCCATTATTCGCCTATTCATCGACTTGCCAGCCTGCAGTTATAAGTGCAGCGCTTTAATATTGGCATCTATTATATTGCCAGCGGCATCCAGCACACCAGAATAGCTGTGCAGCGAGACAGGCGTATTGGCGACTGAGGCTATAGCGGCAAATTGGCTGGCATTAGCCGGCGTCAGGCCCCCAGCCAACACCAGTTCAAAGCGCCCTGCGACCTGCGCCGCCAAGGCGGCCAGCCACTCCAGGCGCTGCGCCAATGGCAGCAGTGGCTGCTGCCAGGGGCTGCCGCTGGTCAGCAGCCGCGCCACACCCAGGCTGTACAGCTGCGCCAGCAGCGGCTCTAAGTCTGCGCCAAGCTCGACCGCCAACGCATCAAAAGCGCGGTGAAAGGTCACCTTGAGCCCGGCACTTTTTGCCGCCGCCAGCAACTGCGCCATAGCAGGCAAATCCAGCTGTCGCGCTGACCCGAGCGCGCCCAACACCACGCCATCCGCCCCCAGCGCTGCCGCCTGTGCAATGGCGCTGCTCATCTGTGCCAGCTCCGGCGGGCGGTAACAAAAATTGCGGCTGTGGGGGCGAATCATTAGCAGCAGCTCGCCCTCGCCCTGCATCGCCGCCTTAGCCTGTGTGATCGCCGAGGGCGATGGACTGAGCCCGCCCTCCGCCATCTGCGCGCAGAGCTCGATGCGCGCGGCGCCAGCGGCCAGGGCTGCGCGAATATTGCGCGCCATTTGCGCCTGATCGTCAGCGCTGACGCATATCTCAATTGCGACCATAGCTTTTCCTCTGCAGCCAGTTTTTGCCGGCCACTTAGCCAATAAGCGGCGCAACTGGTATACAAGCGCATTGCGTTATGGTTAAATCGACCATAACAATAATAAACAGGAGCCTTAACATGCAGACCATACGCAACCAACAACCCTTAATCCTGGCGCCCGCTTTGCTGATCGCCGCACTAGTTTGCCTTAGCGGCTGTGGCGGTGGCGGCGGCGGCAGCAGCCAGACCAGAAGCGCCAAGTCCAGTGCGAGCCCGTCGTCACTCAGCCTATCCTCTAGCAGTGAAAGCACTAGCAGTCAGGTATCAAGCAGTCAGGACGCTAGCAGCCAGGCATCAAGCAGCGCCGCATCCGCCAGCAGCAGTGCGCAAGCCAGTGTTTACTCGGCGCAGGTGGATCATCTGCGCGATCTGGCCAACTTTCCCATAGGCGTTGCCGTATCCAATAACGATTCGCCCAATTACAACATTTTGACCAACGACTCCGAACAGGCGGTGGTGGAACAACATTTTTCGCAGATGACTGCCGGCAATATTATGAAGGTGAGTTACCTGCACCCTGGCCTTGATACTTTCAGCTTTGCCAACGCCGATGCCTTTGTCGATTACGCCAAAGCGCACGACATGAAGGTTCATGGCCATGCATTGGTATGGCACTCCAGCTACCAGGTACCCGACTTTATGAAAAACTGGAGCGAGACGGCGGCAGATTTTTTAACCATGCTGGAAACTCACGTCACCACCATAGTCAATCACTTTAAAGACAAGGGTGCTGTGGTTAGCTGGGATGTTGTGAATGAAGCTATCAACGATAACAGCCCGGCAGAGTTTCGCACCGACTCCACGTTTTATATCAAGAGCGGCAACAGCGCTGAGTACATAGAGCGTGCGTTCAAGGCAGCCAGGTTGGCAGACCCTAACGCTATTCTCTATTACAACGATTACAGCACGGAAAATAACGGTGCCAAAACCGACAAGCTGATAGCCATGATCAGCGACTTTCAAACACGCGCTATTCCTATCGACGGCGTAGGTTTTCAAATGCACATCTGCTTAAATTGGCCGGACGCCAGCACTATTGCCGCGGCCTTGAAAAAAGTAGTTGATAAGGGCTTGATAGTAAAAATTAGTGAACTGGATGTGGCCATCAACAACCCCTGGTGCGACAACTATCCCGCTAATAAAGTCAGCAGCTTTACCGAGGCCGCTGCCCTGGCACAAAAGAAGCGCTACTGTGAGGTAATCAAAGCCTATCTGGACACAGTGCCTGTTAACCAACGCGGCGGCATTACCGTGTGGGGCACCACAGACGCCAACACCTGGTTAAATGATCTTTACAAAACTCAATTCGATAATGCCAAAATCGCCTGGCCATTACTGTTTGACGACAACTACAATGATAAACCAGCGTTGCGCGGTTTTGCCGATGCGTTAACCGGTGCCAGTTGCACCGCCAATTATTAAGCACATCGTCTGTCAGCCAGGCAGTCGCCTGCCAATAAGCATTTTTTTGGTTGCATGCCTGCTGGCGAAAAGGCAGGCTAATTTCTTTTCAGCACCGCAATTGTAGTGCTGTATCCGCCCGCGCCCGCCGCCGCAATAAACTCGCCAGATTAGCGTTAAAAAACTGGAGCCTGTATGTCCCGCAAATTTGAACACTCCACCAACAATTACCTCGCAGCCCGTCGATCCTCAAGCCAATACCGCTGGCTCTGCGGCTTAATTCTTGTGCTTTGTTCCATGCACTGCTGGTCACTGGGTGAAACCTCCTGGCTCAAGCCCAATTTTAAAGGCGGCAACTTTCCCCTTGTGGGCGAAAAATCCCAGGCGGATATTTTAATTTCAGGCGAGGAATTTCCCGGCGTTGCGAGCGCGGTCAAAAACCTTCAGCGCGATGTGCAAAGCGTAGCGGGGCGCACCCCCGCACTGGTTACCGGTGCCAGTGGCGACAAAAATTACGCCGTCATTGTCGGCACCCTGGGCCAAAATCCACTTATCGATCAGCTGATTGACGCAGGCGAATTAAATGTCGATAAAATTCGCGGCCAGTGGGATGCCTATCAAATTCAAGTCATCGACAAACCACTACCCCATCTCAAAAAAGCGCTGGTGATAGTTGGCAGCAACAAACGCGGAACCATTTACGGTATTTACAGCCTGAGCGAACAAATCGGCGTCTCCCCCTGGTATTGGTGGGCGGACGTGCCCATTAAAAAACACGACCACCTTTATATAGATCACGATCTGCAACTGGCGGACATGCCCCGGGTTAAATACCGCGGTATTTTTTTAAATGACGAAGCGCCTGCCCTCAGCAATTGGGTGAAAGAAAAATACGGCAACTACAACCACCAGTTTTACGAAAAAGTTTTTGAGCTACTACTGCGACTCAAAGCCAATTATTTATGGCCGGCTATGTGGAACAACGCTTTCGCCGACGACGACAAACAAAATATGGTGCTCGCCGATGAGTACGGCATAGTGATGGGCACTTCACACCACGAACCCATGATGCGCGCTGACAAAGAATGGAATCGCTACGGCAAAGGCCCCTGGGAGTATTCCACCAACGCTAAAAACCTCTACGATTTTTGGCTGGCGGGCGCCAAGCGCAATAAAAATTATGAAAGTGTGTACACCCTGGGTATGCGCGGCCAGGCAGATACGCCTATGAGCGAAGGCGAAAACGTACAGCTGCTGGAAAAAATTGTGCACGACCAGCGTGAAATCCTCGCTAAAGTAAACGACGATAAAAAAATTGAAGATATCCCCCAGGTGTGGGCGCTGTATAAAGATGTTCAGGGTTTTTACGAGCGCGGCATGCGCGTTCCTGACGATGTGACGCTGCTCTGGTGCGACGACAACTGGGGTAACATCCGGCGCCTGCCCACGGTCAACGAGCGCCGGCGCGCCGGTGGTGCCGGCATTTACTATCACCTGGATTACGTCGGCGGTCCGCGCTCCTATCGCTGGATAAACACAGTACCCATCGCCAAAATCCAGGAGCAGATGAACCTGGCCTACACCTATGACGCCACCAAAATCTGGATAGTGAATGTGGGCGATTTAAAACCCATGGAGTTCCCCATGGAGTTCTTTTTGCGCATGGCCTGGAACCCCGAAGCCTGGCCTAAAGAGCGTATTCCCGAATTTGGCCGCGCCTGGGCCGAGCGCGAATTCGGCCCCGAACACGCCAGCGACATTGCCCAACTGATGACTGACTACACGCGCCACAACAGTCGCCGCAAGCCAGAACTGCAAGATGCAAACACCTATAGCCTGATGAATTATTACGAGGCGGATCGCATTGGCAGTGAACTGCAAAGCCTGGTCGCGCAGGCCGACCGGCTTTACCAGCAAACACCAACGGATGCGAAAGACGCATTTTTCCAGCTGCTGCTCTACCCGGT
>CBINKF010000200.1:0-6067 GCA_966251115.1 uncultured Cellvibrio sp. | reverse complement strand
GGAAATCCTGCCAGGTAAGTTCTATGCGCGTAACTTCTATGAATCGGATCGTCGCGTAGAGGCGGGTATAAACTTTAACTTCTAATTTCCATCACCGCGAAAGCATCTCCCCAATTTATTGGGGAGATGCGCTTTTTTGCTGCGAAATAATAATAAAGCTGTGAAGAATTATTCCCAGGTTGAATCGTATGAGTAGAAAAGTGCTTATTGTCGGAGGTGGGTCGGCGGGATGGATTACGGCCGCTTACCTGGCGCGGCGACTCTCGGCGGATTTGCCCGGTGGTATTGACCTGACCTTAATTGAGTCGCCTGATATCGATCCTATCGGTGTAGGTGAAGGAACCTTTCCCAGTATTGTGAATACCCTGAGCCGTATTGGCTTGGATGAAAGCTTGTTGTTTCAGGAAGCCGACGCCACCTATAAACAGGGCGTCAGTTTTGTCAATTGGGCTAGAGGCAACGATAACTATTACCACCTCTTTCAACCCGCCAGCAAGCCGAACGGCTTGGATTTATTGCCTTATTGGCTGTTAGGTGAGGCGGGAAATGTCCCCTGGTCGTCGGTCGCGAGCGTGCAAAGCAGGATAATTGAAGCCTGCAAGGCACCTAAGCAGTTTACTCCGGAGGGGGCTGGCAGAAGTTTGGGCTATGCCTATCACTTTAATGCGGCTGCCTTTGCCGGTATTTTGCAACGACATGCGATCGGAATGGGCGTCAAACATATCGCCGATACCGTGGTGGACGTACAAGTTTCTGATGAGGGCGCTATTGCGTGTGTCCATACCGAGAAACATGGTTCAATTGCTGCCGATCTTTATATTGATTGCAGCGGTTTTTCAGCGCGTTTGATTGGCCAGGCGCTGGGAATGCCGTTTAGCTCCTGTCGCCACCAACTATTTACCGACAGGGCCGTCGTTATACAGCAGCCTTATACCGATCCTCTAAAGCCAATTCCCTCCTGCACTTACTCGACCGCTTGCGAGGCTGGATGGATATGGGATATAGGTTTGCGCAGCAGGCGCGGCGTCGGCTACGTCTATTCGTCGAGCCATACCAGTGACGAAGCTGCAATCAATCAATTAAAAACTTATCTTGGACCAGAAACTTACCTCGGACCAGCGGGAGCTTCGTTTGAGCCTCGGCAGATCAAATTTGAAGCCGGCTACCGAAAGACGCAGTGGCACAAAAACTGTGTGGCGATTGGTTTGTCTGCCGGATTCATGGAGCCTTTAGAGGCAACCGGTATAGGTTTTGTCGAAAGCGCGGCGCAGACGTTGGGCGCGCTTTTCCCTTGGGCGGGGCCGCTGGAAACAGCCGCTCGCCAATTCAATAAAAACATGGCTGCTCGCTACAATAACGTGGCCGATTTTATCAAGCTCCATTATTGCCTGAGCCAAAGGCGAGACAGCGAGTTCTGGATCGACAATTGTGACCTTAGCACTGTCCCCGACAGCTTGCAGGAGCGACTTGAGAACTGGCGCTACCGGACACCGGATGCTATCGATATTGATTATGGTCACGATATCTTTATCGAAGACAATTGGCGCCAGGTGCTCTATGGGATGGGGTTTAAAACAGATCTTTCTGCAAGACGCAGGGCTTATCGCTACCACGAGGTTGCCCGCAAAGCCTTTAATGAGATTAATCGACAGGCCGATTACGCCCTGAGTTTCCTGCCTTCTCATCGAGACCTGGTTGAGGAGATTATCCGTCGTGGTGCAAATCCCGCCAAACACAGCGCTGTAATTGCGGAGAATATGTAATGCAAAACGCCATAGAGCACCTTGTTATCGCGGGTGGAGGCACAGCCGGTTGGATGACCGCTGCGGCAGTTTCGCGCGCATTTGCTGGATCACCGATGAAGATCACGCTGGTAGAGTCCGATGAGATCGGCACTGTCGGTGTTGGTGAAGCAACCATTCCAGCCCTCCATAGTTTTCACCAAACACTCGGCATAGATCAGGCCCAGTTTATGGCGGCTTGCCAGGCGACATTTAAGCTGGGGATAGAGTTTGTCGATTGGAAAGATATTGGACAGAGTTATATTCATCCATTTACAACTTACGGTCGGCATCACAAAAACATTTTTTTTCATCAGCTTTGGCTGAAATACGCCCAGCAGATGGAAGCGCGCGGTCAAGCAATATCGATAGACGATTACAACCTGTGCTGTGTGGCCGCGCGGCGTGGGCGCTTCCAGCACCCTGTCAGCAGTGAGTCTCTACCTGTAGGCAACTTGTTTTATGCTTTCCACTTCGATGCCAGTCTCTACGCGCGCTTTTTACGAGGTTACAGCGAGAGTCGCGGTATCACACGTGTGGAAGGCAAGATTGCACAAGTGCAACAGCACAATGAGAGCGGTAACATCCAGGCCCTGGTTATGGAGGATGGACGCCGCATCGAGGGCGACCTGTTTATCGATTGCACCGGCCAGCGCGCGCTGTTAATCGGGCAAACTCTCAAGAGTCCTTACGAGGACTGGCGTCAGTGGCTGCCCTGCGATCGGGCCGTTGCGGTTCCCTGTGCCAACATTGAGCCGCCGATTCCCTATACCCGCTCAACCGCCGACGCTGCGGGCTGGCGCTGGCGCATTCCCCTGCAACACCGGGTTGGTAACGGCTATGTCTATTCGAGCCGCTTCCTTGATGACGCTACCGCCGAGCGTCGCTTGCTTGAAAATCTGGATGGTGAGGCGCTCGCTTCACCTCGCCATATTCCTTTCGTACCAGGGCGGCGCAAGGCCTTCTGGATTAAAAACTGTGTTGCTATCGGCCTGTCCTCGGGTTTTATGGAGCCGCTTGAGTCCACCAGTATTCACCTGATCCAGACTGCGATACTAAAGCTTCTCGCGTATTTTCCCGACAAGGGTTTTGAGCCCGCCGATATCAAGATGTTCAATCGTCTCACACTGGATGAGTACGAACGCTTGCGCGATTTTCTGATTTTGCACTACAAGGTCACGCAGCGCGCGGATACCCCCTTCTGGCGCTACTGTCGCGATATGGACATTCCCGATAGCTTGCGCAACATCATCGAGCTGTTCGAGGCGCGCGGTCGCATACAAATTTCCAACGATCATTTGTTCACTATGCCGAGTTGGCTCGCGGTGATGTTGGGCCAGGGGCTGCGCCCGCGCGGCTACGATCCGCTGGTTGATACTCTCCCCGAGGCCGAGCTAAACGCGCACATGACATCAATTCGCGACTATATCGACCAGGCAACAGCGGCCATGCCAAGGCACCAGGACTATCTTGCCCGCTTTATTGGAGGCGCTGCCAATGCCCGCTGAACCCATTCGCAAGGTTGTTATTGTTGGTGGCGGAACCGCAGGCTGGATGTGTGCCGCCGCGCTCAGTCGGATTTTGAATCTGCAACAGGTCGCAGTCACGCTGATCGAGTCGGATGAAATCCGCACCATTGGTGTGGGTGAAGCGACCATACCTACGCTGAAAGATTTCAACCAGCTGCTCGGCATTGACGAGGCCGACTTCTTACGCAAAACCCAGGGAACCTTCAAACTGGGTATTGAGTTCGATGGTTGGCGTCAGCGCGGCGAGTCTTACATCCATCCCTTCGGAAGTTTTGGTTTGGACCGTCCCGAGGTTCGCTTTTACCAGATGTGGCTCAAGCTGCGCGCGCAGGAAGAGGGCGCCGGTGACATCAGCGACTACAACCTCAGTCTGGTAGCAGCGCGCCTGAACCGATTCAGTCCGCCTGCCAATAAAGGCCTTTTATCCACACTACGCTACGCCTACCACCTGGACGCCAATCTCTACGGGCTTTACCTGCGAGAGTATGCGGAAGCCCGAGGGGTGAAGCGGTTGCAGGGCACGATTACCGGCGTGACACACGCGGACAACGGCTTTGTAAAGAGCCTCGTCTTGAGTGACGGACAGTGCATTGATGGCGAACTGTTTATTGATTGCAGCGGTTTTCGCGCGCTGCTGATCGAAGGTGCGCTTAAAACTGGCTATGTAGACTGGAGCCATTGGTTACCTTGCGACAGCGCGATTGCGGTACCCAGTGAAAGCACTGGCCCGCTGCGGCCCTACACTTGTGCTATGGCGGATAAAGCAGGTTGGCGCTGGCGCATTCCATTACAACACAGGATGGGCAATGGTTATGTTTATGCCAGTGAACACCTGGACGACGAAGTCGCCAAGCAGCGACTGCTGTCGACCCTGGAAGGCCAGCCACTGGCCGAACCGCGCCTGATAAAGTTCACGGCGGGACACAGGCGCAAACTGTGGGAAAAAAACGTCGTCGCCATTGGTTTGTCCGGCGGCTTCCTGGAACCTTTGGAATCGACCAGCATCCACCTTATTCATACGGGCATTGCGCGACTCTTATTGCTCTTTCCGGATAAAGATTTCAAACCGGCATTGAATGAGGAATTCAATCGCCTGAGCCTGTTGGAATACGAGCAAATCCGCGACTTCATCATCCTGCATTACAAGGCGACGCAACGTGACGATAGCGCTTTCTGGCGTGGTTGCCGCGACCTGAACATTCCCGACAGCCTGCAACAAAAATTTGATCTCTTTCGTGCGGGAGGGCGGATCATTCGCTTTAAAGATGAACTCTTCGCCGAAAATAGCTGGTTGGCGGTCATGCTTGGCCAGGGAATCAATCCTGATGGTTACGACCCTATTGTCGACAGCATCCCGGCAGACGAAATGCGCACGGCCATTCTCAATCTTAAGGCTGCCGTTTTAAAAACAGCTCAATCCCTGCCCGAACATGCGGCCTACATAGGATCGAATTGCAAGGCGGAGGCCGCTAGATTTAAGTGATTTGGTTGACAGGTTTTGCTGGCAACTTACTGCGGAACTTCTGAAACACTTTCTGACCCTGCAAGAAACTTGAGCTTCTGCGTCTTTTTTCTGCAGATGAAGTTGAGTTTTGTCTTTTTAGTGAGTAATTATGGTTGTTGTTTATGAATTTTAAAAAAATTAAAAGTCTTTTAATCGCCTTGGTATTGCTTAGTGCTTTTCAGTTACAAGGATGTGTTAAACCGAGCTATAAAAATCCAATTATTACCGGTATGAATCCGGACCCGAGCATAGTCAGAGTTGATGATACCTACTATTTGGTGACTTCTACGTTTGAATATTTTCCCGGTCTCCCAATTTACAAAAGCAAAGACTTGGTTCATTGGAAACTCATCAATTATGCACTTTCCAACAATAGTGCAAACCCCTTGAAAGGCGCTGTTGCGAGTGGAGGTCAATACGCTGCCACAATTCGCTATCACGATGGAACTTTTTATATTGTTGGAACCAATTACGCGGGGCGCGGTGGATTTTATGTAACTGCGAAAGACCCGGAAGGGCCATGGTCCGAACCGGTTTGGGTAAATAACTGGTTGGTTGATCCTTCATTATTGTTTGCGGATAACAAAACCTACTGGGTTAATCCGGATCACAAGGGCGGATTTGCCGCTGGTGAAATTGATCTAAGAACCGGTCAATTTATCAAGCCACTTGTAACAGTTGCATCTGGGCAAGGTGGAAGTTCCCCTGAGGGACCTCACTTGTACAAAATAGATGACTATTACTATTTGCTTAGTGCTGAGGGGGGGACAGGTTATGAGCACCGAGCTGTGATTCAACGGAGTAAATCGCCCTATGGCCCATTTGAACCTAGCCCCTACAATCCCATGGCGTCCAACATGAATAAGCCAGACAGTCCCATTCAGGCGATTGGACATGCCGATCTGGTGAATACTCCCGACGGTTGGTGGATGGTGTGTTTAGGGATAAGGCCCAAGGGCGGCCAATATCATCACTTGGGTAGGGAGACATTTTTAGCCCCTGTTACCTGGACCGATGATGGATGGCCAGTGGCTGGGGACCAAGGGCAAGAGCGAGCATGAGAGCGCCTACCGGCCGGCACGCGTGCTGATGCAGGACTTCACGGGCGTGCCCGGCGTGGTGGACCTTGCCGCGATGCGCGAAGCCGTCGTCCGCATGGGCGGCGATGGCCAGAAGATCAACCCGCTGAGCGAGGTTGATCTCGTCATCGACCACTCGGTGATGGTGGATTATTTCGGCACCGGGGATGCGTT
>CBINKF010000199.1:0-6070 GCA_966251115.1 uncultured Cellvibrio sp. | reverse complement strand
CCAGCCTTGGCGCGCGCTATTTTTTATACCACAGAATTAGATCAATCCATTCCTTCGGGGCTTTACCTGGCTGTGGCCCAGGTGCTCGCCTATGTATTCCAGTTGCGCAATTACCGCAAGGGCAGGGGCCAAAAACCCAAGTACCCGCGCAATATTACGCTGCCGTCCGATATGCGTTTTGATTAGCGCTGATCGTTAGGTGCCTGTTCGCGCGCTTTAATGCGCGCTAATACCAACTGGGCATCTGTGTCTGAATATTCCAATGGTGCGCGGGCGACAATTTTGGGAACCAGTGCTTGGGTAATACGCAGGTGACGAACAAAGCGGCGGCAATTGGCACACATTAATAAATGCAGGCGCATCTGCCATTTAAGGCTGGCTTTGGCGTCCTGATCCAGGATCTGGCTCGCCAAGTGTGCGACCTGTTTACAACTTAGCATGTGCCTGTCTCCTGGTATCTATCTATCACCTGCATCAGGGTGAGGCGCGCACGGTGAACCAATACCCTAATATTGGATGCACTCACCTGCAAAATATTACAAATTTCATCAAATGGCAGCTGCTCCAGGTCGCGCAATATAAATGCGGCTTTTTGCGTGGGCGGTAATATCTGCAGGGTTTTGTTAATGCATTTGTGCAGCTGACGCTCCTCCAGTAATGCGTCGGGGGACTCTATTCCCCAGCGGGAAATAGGGCTCTGCCAATGACCGTCATCCTTAAAACTGTGGTTATCGAGATAGCTGCCAGGTGCTTCACCATCCAAATGCTCCAGGGAAACCTGGCGGCTTTCGCGCCTTAAACGCGATTTTGCCTCGTTGCTGACAATCGAAATCAACCAGGTGCGCAGCGACGAGCGACGCTCAAAGGTGCCAATGTGCTTGTGTACTTTGCACCAGGCTTCCTGAACCACGTCATCGGCAAAAGCATCGCCAATAATGGCGCGAGCGATGCTGAGCATTAAGCCCTGGTGCAGGCGAATCAATTCGCAAAAGGCGCGATCTTCACCCGCTATCAGGCGTTCAATCAAGCGTAGCTCTGCGGCCTGGTCGATTAAGGGAGGAGCGGCACTCTGATCCTGCATGGGCTGGCTCTGGCAAAAAATTTGCGCAAGCTTAGCATTTGTCGCCGCCCCTGTAATCACTGCCTAAGCGTCAGACGCGCGCTTTGTGCCAGTACCTGTAGAGCCAATAATCCAGACTTACGAACTGGCCGCTCCCCAAACCTATAAGGGCGAGCAGCATCAGCAAATAGGTTGCGGCAAACTCAATGCCGTTGTTGAGGATGACAAAGTTGCCGCTGGAGGTCAGCCAATCGTAATTGCCGTACTCCTGCAAAATATCGCGCGCTCGCGCCAGCTTATCGGCGGATTCGAGAACCTGTGGGTTGGCGAAGGGGGCGTGGGGGTCGGCTATGGCCTGCCAGCCGTTGGGCCAGTGGACACTGAAAATGGCAACAAGCATGGTGACTATTAATGGGATGCAAATTAAACGGGTAAATAAACCTGCCACCAAGAGCACCGCCCCGCCAAGCTCGGCGGCGGTTGCGAGGCCAGCCATTAGCCCGGGCAGAGGTAAGCCCAGGCCCCAATCCGGGTTGCCAAACCAGGCAACTGTATCGCTAAAGGCGTTGAGTTTGCTCATGCCCGCCATCCAAAAAACAGGCGCCAGGTAAAGGCGAATGCCCAGGGCGGCAAGCTGCTGGAAAACATGAACCAGGGGAGTTTGAAAACGTTGATAGGTGTTGAGCATGGTAAGCGCATCCGTTAATGAAACTAGTTAATAAAGTCACTAATGGATGCGCTTAGCCTGCGGCTGTTACAAATTTTTTTAGGGTTTAGCCTCTGCGGACTCGTCGTGTAATTGTTTGGCTATTTCATCGTCTATGGTGTCGGCAGCATCCTGGGGTTTTTTAATCGGCGAGGAAACCAGCCCATCCACCTGCTCGGCTGCTTGGTCTTGTGCATGGTCAAGGCTTTGTTCGGCACTGGCTTGTGCTTTTTTTCTGGCGATTTCTGCAACCGATTCACCTTTTACGACGCTCCCCAGTAAATCCTGGGTTTGCTGGTCAACGCCCACGTGATTCCCGAGGGTTTGCACCGAGCTATCTATCAGGTTGTTTTTGGCATTGGTTACAGCCTCCTCGGAGGCTTTGGCCTTGTCGTAAGCGGTTTGCAACTCTGTGGGCAGACTGGGCAACAGTTTTTCTTTGGCGCCTTCAATTTGTTCCGACAGAATTTCTGCTTTGCCATTCTGGATTAGCATAACCGCCATCTGGTTGGTGTCCGAGTTCCAGATAAGCCCCGCCTTGTCGGTTATCGCCTGCACTTTGGCGGGCGCGTAGCGCGAGGCTATGTAAAAGAGCGCACCCTCGCGCTGAATTTCTTGTGCGGTATTTAGCAACTTCATGGTGGGCTCGTATTTGTCCCCCAGTAGCGCCTGCATACGGTTTTTGATTAAGGGATTTTCCAGTATTTTTACTTCGGTGGGGTCAAAACCCACCAGGGGTTTAAACAGGGCTTTCATCATCAGGGATTGGGCTTTGTTGCCAATCAGCACAGAGGCGCAAGCCGAAAGTGCCAGGCATACCAAAGCCACCGACATTAATTTGCCGATACGCATTAAGGATTCCTATTGGGTCATAAATCAGGATTGCGAATAACGCGGGCCACCACCAGCTTCCGGTGGTACCCAGCGGATATTTTGCTTGGGATCTTTGATGTCGCAGGTTTTGCAGTGTATGCAATTTTGGGCGTTGATCTGGAGTCGGGGCTGGCCCTTGTCCGCGTCAAGGATCTCATAAACACCGGCAGGGCAGTAGCGCTGCGCTGGTTCATCATAGACCGGCAAATTGTGCTCGATTGGCAACCTGGCGTCTACTAGCTGCAGGTGGCAAGGTTGATTTTCGGTGTGAAAGGTATTGCTCAGGTAAACCGATGAAGGTAAATCGAAGCTGAGTTTGCCATCGGGTTTTGGGTATTCAAGCACTTTGCAGCTGGCCGCTGGTTTAAGGCAGTCGTGGTCGGGTTTGCGATTGCGTAGCGTCCAGGGCAACTTACCGCGGCAAATCATATCCACCAGGCCGTAAGTGCCTCCTCCCAAATAGCCCCAGCGATCAAGCGCGGGGGCTATATTGCGCTGTTGCCACAGCTCGCGGTAAAGCCAGGAGTTGCGATAGGCCGCGGCGTATTCCCGCAGTTCGTCGTTGCTGCGCCCCTGGGCCAGGGCTGTCGCGACCACCTCGGCGCCGAGCATGCCGCTTTTCATCGCTGTGTGGTTGCCTTTGATGGCGGTAAAGTTGAGTGTTCCCACCTCGTCGCCCATCAGCAATCCACCCGGAAAACTCATGCGCGGTTGCGATTGGGGGCCGCCTTTGGCAATAGCGCGCGCGGCATACTCCAGGCGCTCACCGCCCCGTAGCACCGGTGCAAACAGGGGATGGTGTTTGGCTCGCTGCAGCTCCTTAAACAAATTGAGGTAAGGGTTGGTGTAATTTAAATGACCGATTAAACCCAGGCTCACGTAATTGTTGCCCCAGTGATACAGGAATACCCCGCCATGGCTGTTGGATTCTGTCAGCGGCCATCCCAAGGCATGGATTACTTGCCCTGGCCTATGTTGGCTGGCCGGAATTTGCCAGACTTCTTTTATGCCCAGCGCGAAGTGCTGGGGGTCGCAGCCCCGGTCCAGTTGAAAATGACGAATGAGTTGCTGTCCAAGGTGACCGCGCGCGCCCTCACACAAAAGTGTGTATTTCGCCCTAAGCTCTATGCCCGCAGTAAAGTTAGGTTTAGTACTGCCATCGGCGGCGCGGCCCATGTCGCCGGTAATAACACCGCCCAGGCTTCCATCTTCAAGCCATAATAAGTCATGCGCACAACAGCCCGGGTAAACCTCAACCCCCAGCTGCGTAGCCTGTTCACCCAACCAGCGGCATAGCTGGCTGATGCTGGCGATATACAGACCGCGGTTTTCCGACGGCGCCAGGAATTCCGGTAGTTGTCTGGCTGCGCTGGAGCTCGACAGAAAATACCACAAGGACTCGTTCACCCGAGTTGTCAGGGGCGCGTTCATTTGGGGCCAGTTGGGGAAGAGTTCAGTAAGTGCTTTGGGATCGAGAATGGCGCCGGATACATTGTGTCCGCCTATTTCCGCCGCTTTTTCAATCAGACAAATTTTTAATTCTGAATTGAGTTGAGCCAGGCGGCAGGCTGCGGCTAAACCGGCGGGGCCGGCGCCTACAACAAGAACATCGAATTGCAGCGAATCGCGAGACATGATCCATCCGTGATTAAAGGTTATTTTTCCAGCAGATTTTTGCTATCTGGGTAAAAGTAAGTAATACCTTACTAATTCTAGATAGATTTTATGGAGTCCGCTGAGCAGATATGGTTGAATATTTTATAAAATAAATGCGCTGGTCGCCTGTGCGGCATTGCGCAATCAACGATGAAGACAGGCAACCACTACCAGACAGTCAACCACTACAAATAGACAGCGCGCTTAACCAGTGTGCTGATGTGCAGGGATAGAACGTGAAAATACTTGTGGCAGTCAAACGCGTCGTGGACCATAGCGTTCGCGTGCGCCCCAAACTCGATGGCTCTGGCATGGACACCGCCAGTGCCAAAATGTCGATAAACCCCTTTTGTGAAATTGCACTGGAAGAGGCGTTGCGTGTAAAAGAGCGCGGTCTCGCCAGCGAGGTCGTTGTGGTAAGCCTGGGGGGGCTTGCCGTTCAGGAGCAGCTTCGCACAGGTTTGGCCATGGGAGCAGACAGGGCCATACATATTCATTCTGATCTGCTTTATCCCGAGCCGCTTTTCGTCGCCCAGTGCCTGCAGCGCATTGTCGTGCGTGAACAGCCAGACCTGGTGCTGTTGGGCAAACAGGGTATAGATGGCGATCACAACCAAATCGGACAGATGCTGGCCGGCCTGTGCAACTGGCCGCAGGCGACCTTGGCCTTTAAGGTGGAACTGCAGGCTGATACTGTGCGGGTGGTGCGCGAACTGGACGAAGGGCTGGAAACGCTCGAATTACCGCTGCCCGCGGTTGTAACCGCCGACCTGCGCTTGAATCAGCCGCGCTATCCCACCATGCCCAATATCATCAAGGCCCGACAAAAGCCCCTGGAGCAGTTTTCGCTGAACGACCTCGGGCTTAGCCCAAGCCCGCAGCTGCAGGTTTTGGCAATAGAGAAAACACCGGCGCGCGCCGCTGGTGTTTTATTGGACTCAGTTGAAGAATTAGTGAGCAGATTGCGCAGGGAGGTAAATTTGCAATGAGCGATGTCAATTACCTGGTGGTATTGGAACCCAACCAAGCTCAGCTGTCGCGTAGCGACAGGCGCTTGCTGGGCGGGGCATTTCGCATGGCGAGTTTTCAAAACGCCACCGTGGACCTCTTGATTTTAGGCGAGGCGGCGGATGCACTGGCCAGCCACGCCAGGCATCTGGGGGTTGGGCGGGTCTTATTTGCCCGGTGCGAACAGGCGGAGGCCTGGCTGGCGGAAAACATGGCGCCCTGGCTGGCGCAGTTGTTGACCAGTTATCAAGTTGTGCTCTTGGCCGCCAGCTCCTGGGGCAAAGATCTATTGCCGCGCCTGGGGGGGCTGTTGGCAGTTCAGCCCATCACCGATGTGGTGGAGATCACTTCTGAATGCCTGTTCAAGCGTCCGATTTATGCGGGCAGTGCGCTGGAGAGTTTGCGCTCGGATCAAGCGCTAAAATTGCTCAGCCTGCGCACCAGCAACTACCCCGAAGCCGCTGACAGTCAGGCCGAGTCAGCTGTGGTTGAACTGGCACCACCACCCATTGTCGGTAAAACCAGAGTTCTCGCTTCAGCACCCAAAAATGCGACGCGACGCGATTTAAATAGTGCCTCGGTGGTGGTTTCTGGTGGTCGGGGTCTGCAGTCCAGCGAAAATTTTGCGTTAATTTATCAGCTCGCAGATCGACTAAATGCTGCGGTTGGCGCTTCGCGCGCGGCGGTGGATGCCGGGTTTGCCAGCAATGACCAGCAGGTCGGTCAAACCGGAAAGGTCGTCGCCCCAGATCTTTATATTACGGTAG